>CAYSYY010000063.1:0-11560 GCA_964435265.1 uncultured Gemmatimonadota bacterium | reverse complement strand
CAGTTTCCGCAGCATCATCTGTCGGATGAAGCCGGGAGTGACCTTCGCGCAGGCGTCGGAACAGGTCGCCGCTCTGCGCCAGCGGCTGGCCGACGCCTACCCCGATCTCTTCGTGGGGAAGACGTTCAACCTGCTCCCCGAACGGCAGGCCAGCCTCGATCCGATGGTGCGGCGGGATTTCGAGCGTTTCATCGTCTTCGGGTTCGTCATGATCGCCTTCGTGCTGCTGCTGGCCTGCGCCAATGTGGCCGGGCTGCTGCTCGCCCGCACCGTCGGCCGCAGACGCGAGATCGGCATCCGTATGGCCCTGGGGGCCGGTCGCGGACGGGTCATGCGATCGCTGCTGATCGAGAGCGCCGTCATGGCGCTGCTGGCGGGCGCGGTCGCCCTGATGCTGGCCGTTCTCCTTGGCCGGGCCAGCGGGAACATCTCCATCCCCATGGATATCCCCATGGCGATCGGTTCCGGGAGCGCCATCTCCTGGTACGATGTCCTCTTCATCCTCGGCACGACCGGCCTGGCCGCGGTTCTCATCAGTCTGACGCCGGCCGTCCAGGCCTCCCGCGAAGACGTCATCTCCGCCCTGAAATCCGGCGAGGGGTACCGGCCTCGGCGGGCCTCGTTGACGCGCCGGGCCCTGGTGGCGGTGCAGGTCGCGGCCTCCTTCACCCTGCTCACAGGGGGGGGGATGGTGCTCAAGGGGATGCAGCAGATGAGCGCCGTCGATCCCGGCTTCGATCCCGAGCATCAGCTCGTCGCCGGCGTGGATCTGCTCCTGCAGCGCTACAGCGAAGACGAGGGCAGGCTCTTCTACCGCCAGCTCAAAGAACGCCTCCTCGGTCTGCCGGAGGTCGAGGCGGTCGGCATGGCCTTCACCATCCCCCTGAGCCTCTCCCTCCAGACCCACGGGCTCGAACCGGAGGGGTACGAGATCCCCGACGGAGAACGGCTCCTGGTCGACGTCAATACGGTCGACGGGAGTTACTTCGCGGCCATGGGGATCCCCCTGCTGGAGGGGCGGCCGTTCACGGTCTTCGACTCACCCGACGCCCCGCCGGTCGTCATCGTCAATGAGGCGTTCCGGGACCGCTTCTGGCCGGGGGAGTCGCCGCTGGGCAGGAGGGTCAGGCATGCCGACACCTGGTATGAGGTGGTGGGGATGGTTCCCACCGGCAAGTACCTGGGGCTGGGTGAGGATCCCCGGACCTTCATGTACTACTGCTTCGATCAGAACTACACGGGCATGATGAATGTCCACATCCGGACCACCACCGATCCCCTGCTGCTCACCGACGCGGTGCGCCGCGAGGTGGCCGCGCTCGATCCCACCCTGCCGGTCAGCGAGCTGAACACGATGAGCGGACGGGTCGATTTCGCCCTGATGCCGTATCAGGTCGCCGGCGGCGTGATGTGGACCTTCGGTCTCATCGCGGTGCTGCTCTCGTCGATCGGGCTCTACGGTCTGGTGGCCTACTTCGTCAACCGCCAGAAGCGGGAGATCGGCATCCGCATCGCCCTGGGGGCGGTCAAGGGAGATGTCCTGCGCCACGTGATCGGAGGAGGGATGCGCCTGACGGTCATCGGGCTGGCGATCGGTCTGGTCTCCGCCGTGGGGGCGTCGGTGCTGGCGAGCACGGCCATCCGCGGCCTGCGCCCGTTCGATCCGCTCCTGCTGGGGATCCCCCTGGTGCTGCTCTCCGTGATCGCCTTCACGGCCAGTCTCTTCCCGGCCCTGCTGGCCACCCGCATCGCCCCGGCCGAGACGCTGCGGGTGGAGTAGAAAGAGTCGATTATTCCGTGCGCATCGCGATGAGCGGATCGGTGCGGGCGGCGCGCAGAGCCGGGGTGAGTCCGGCCGCCAGAGCGGCGATCATGACCGCGGCCGCGATCACCAGATAGAGCGGCCCGTTGATCGGGGTGATCCCGAAGAGCAGGCTCCTGATCGCGTGGGACAGGACCGCGGCACCGAGAAAGCCCAGCAGCACGCCGAGCGCCCCGAGCCGCCCGCCGTGAACCAGTACCATCCGGATCACATCGCCGGGCCGCGCCCCCAGCGCCAGCCGGATGCCCATCTCGTCGGTCCGCTGCGCCACGGTGTACATCATGCTGCCGTACAGCCCCCCGATCGACAGCACCAGGGCGAACAGCGCGAAGACCGTGACGACCGAGGTGTAGAAACGGTTCAGGATGAGCTCGTTGTTCACCCGATCCGCCATCGTCTGGATACCGGTCAGCGGCAGGCGGGGATCCATGTCCGCCAGTATCTCCCGAACGCCTGAGACTGGAGAGGGAGCGCCGGGAGCCGACCGGACCACGAGGTAGTTCTCGTTGGATTCCGGCGCCTGAGCGTACGGAACGTAGAACACGGCGTAGGGCTCCGAATCAAGGTGCCGCTGGAGCACATCACTCACCACGCCGACGATGGTGAAGGCCGGTACCGACGGATCGCTGGTGAGCCGGATCTTCTCCCCCAGCGGACTGGATCCGGGCCAGCAGGTCTCGGCCAGGGTGCGACTGACGAGCAGCACGGGTTCGGTGTCGCGGCTGTCCCCGGAGCTGATGTTCCGGCCCCGCTCGATCCGCATGCCCATCGCCTCGATGTAGCCGGGAGTGGCGAAGACGGCCATTACCGACGTATCCTCGGTTTCCCCTTCCCGCCCCACGATCCTCAGCCGGGGAGTCCAGTTCATTGCTCCCAGCGGCAGGGACAGCACCCATCCGGCCCGCTCCACTCCGGGCAGGGCCTCGGTGCGCCGGACGAGCTCATCGGTGAAGAGGATCCGCTGCGTATCGTCGTAATCGGGGCCGAACCGGACCATGGCCGCAGTGACCCCGGCGGTGTCGAATCCGGGATCGACCCGCCGGAAGTTGTTCAGGGTCGCCACGAAGAGGCCGGCCGTGATCAGCAGCATGACCGCCAGAGTGGTTTCTACGACCACGAAGGTCGAACGCAGGCGCGCGCCCCGCCGGCCGGAACCGGTCCGTCCGGTTCCCTCGCGCAGGACGGTGATGATCCCGGTCCGGGTGGTGAGAAGAGCCGGGAAGAACCCCGAGAGGAGCCCGACCGCAATCCCGATCGCGAGGGCGAATCCCAGAGCGGGCAGATCGATCTGCAGGGCATCGAGCCTGGGTATACCCGGCGGCAGGACCACTCTGAGTGTCTGCAGCCCCGTTACCGCCAGGGCGATGCCCAGCCCGCCGGCTACCAGCGCGAGGAGAACGTTCTCGGTCATGATCTGACGGATGATGATCCCGCGTCCGGCCCCCAGGGCGCTGCGCACGGCCGCTTCCCTCCGGCGCTCGAAACCGCGCGCCAGCGACAGGTTGGCGGTGTTGACGCACCCGATGACGAGCAGCAGCACGGCCGCCGCGATGAAGATGTTCAGCAGGGGAACGGCGCTCCTGATCACGGACTCGCGCAGGGGAACGATCCCGCCGACGATGATCCGGTCGCCCCGGCGATAGACCTCGGGGTATTCCCCGGCGAATGCCTCCGAGACCGCCATCATTTCCTCCCGGGCGCTCTCGATGGTGGTGTGGGGCGTCAGACGGGCGTAACAGCTCACTCCCCGGTGAGTGCGGTTGCTGTAGAGGTCGGCCTGGTGCGGCAGGGGCACCCAGATCTCGACCTCCTCTTCCCCGAGATCCCGGCTCCGGAATCCCTCCGGGAGGATGCCGACGATCCGGAATGATGCTTCGCCCTCGATATCCTCGTCCAGCAGCGGGAGCGTCGTCCCGATGATGTCGGGATCGCCATCCCACCGGCTGATCCAGGCCTGATGGCTCAGGAGCGCGACCCGGCCGGTCCCCTGGGCGTACTCGGCGGGCTCGAAGCTCCGTCCCCGGACGGGAGCGATCTCGAACAGCGAGAAGAACTCCGGGGTGATCCGGGCCGCCCAGAGCTGTTCCGGGGCTTCGCCTCCCAGGAGAACGAAGGGGGTGATATCGATGGCGCTGATATGTGACAGGGAGCCGAGACGCTCCTGCCAGTCGCGTACTTCGTGGATCGAGCAGGTCGTAAAGGCGCCGTTCGGGAACCTGATGCCGATATTCACGAGCTCGACCGGCCGGGCATACGGGAGGGGCCGGATCAGGATGGTGTTCACGAGGCTGAAGATCACCGTACTGGTGCCGATGCACAGGGCCAGGATGATCGTTGCGATCAGGGGGTAGGCGGGATTGCGGCCGAGGGAGCGTACCGTGATCTTAACATCGGCGGTGAAGGTACGGAATCTCTCCGAGGTGTGCCGCCGGCGTTCGTGATGGGAATCCATCCTCTCCAGCTCCTTGCGATAGGTATCACCGTCACCGAAGCGGGCGCGGGCCCGTTCCCGGGCGGACGTCTCGGCCAATCCCGCCGAGGCATATTCACGGGTGCGCATCTCGAGGTGGAAGGAGAGCTCGTCATCGACGTCGTGAGCGATCTCGCGTTTCCCCCGCAGCCAGTCGAAACGCCGGCGCAGATCGGTCAGCCAGGACATGGTCGTTCGTCTCCTCAGGTCGTCCGCACGATCCGGGCGACCGCCTCGGTGAACAGGGTCCAGTTCTCGGTCTCGAGGGTGAGCTGCGTGCGTCCCTTCGCGGTGAGACGGTAGTACTTGGCCCGGCGGTTGTTCTCCGAGGGGCCCCACTCAGCCTTCAGCCAGCCCTTGTGCTCCATGCGGTGCAGGGCGGGGTAGAGGGAGCCTTCTTCGACCCGCAGCAGATCGCCGGCCCGTTCTTCGATATGCCGGGCGATGGCGTAACCGTGGAGGGAACCGCCGGTGAGGGTCTGGAGTATGAGCAGATCCAGCGTGCCCTGCAGGATGTCGAGTCGTCGGGACATCGGATCATCTCCCCGAGAGTGTCTATGGGAAGGAGCGTCAACCTTCCCCTAGAATGTCAATGGGAGATACGATGAATGCGGGATCTTTGTTTCAACCGGTGAGCCCGACAGGCGGTCGCCGAACCATCACGACCGCCCCTGCTGTTACCGCCCGGGTGCCGCGATCGTCCAGATATCCAACGTACCGCCGCGATCGGAAACGAAGGCGATCCGGTCTCCGTCGGGGGACCAGTCGGCCTGCCAGCTGTTCCCCGGCCCGTGGGTGAAGCGGATGGGTCGCCCGCCGTCGAGTTCGAGGATCCAGAGCTCCCGGTTACCGGTACGGTCGGAGTTGAAGACGATCCGGGTGCCGTCTGGGGAGAAACGCGCCCAGTCGTCGTTTCCCCGGTGGTCGGTGAGGCGGCGCGGTTCACCACCGGCGGTGGGGATCAGGAAGAGATCAGGATTACCGAACCGCTCCGAGGTGTAGACGACCGTGGCCCCGTCAGGGGAGAAGGCTGGGTGGATATCACCGAAGCTGCCCCCGGTCAGTGGTGTGGAGACACCCTCTGGAAAGGTCAGCAGGTGCAGTCGGTCGCCGTCGGAGCAGACGATCCGATCGCCGACCGGGGAGCAGGAGGGGTGGAAACCGCGGTTCTCCCCGCCGGTCAGCGGCTGCACGGCGCCGGTCGCCAGTTCGAGCAGGAAGAAGACCGCGTAGCTGCCCTCCGGGCGGGCGTCGAAGATGATCCGGTCACCGTCGGGGCACCAGGTGAGATGCAGGTCGCCCGGCCTGCCTGAGAGGATGACTTCGACGTCGCCGCCGTCGGGGCGCATCGTTGCCAGGACCGGTTCCCCGTCGCGACGGGCCGTGAAGGCAAGCCGCGTCCCGTCGGGGGACCAGCGGGGATGGTATTCCATGCCCGGATCGGTGGTAACGGCAGTTGCTTCCTGGGCTCCGGCGGTTCCGATCGGAAAGGCGCCGGCAAGAACGGCCCATCCTGCGGCGGTCAGGATCAGGCAGGCGATCGATCCGGTTCCGGATTTCATCAGCAGTATCCTCACTCGGGTGGCAGTATTCGGATTCTCTCGAGGACCGTCGCTTCGATCCGGTAGATGTTCCCCGGGCCGTCGGGGATGGGACGCGCGTTCAGCTCCGACGGCCGGTTGCTGTTGAAGAAGAGCCAGCGGCCGTCGGAGGAGACCCAGGGATATTCATCCTTCTGCGCGCTGTTCACGGCCGGTCCGAGGTTCCGGGGCGCTGACCAGCGACCGTCCGGGGCGGGGAAGCTGACGAAGAGATCGGAGCGTCCGTAACCGCCGCGGAAGGATGAGAAGACGATGTACGCACCATCGGGAGCGACGCAGGGTGACAGGTCCGGCGCATCGCTGTTCAGCTCGGTGACGTTCACCGGTTCCTGATAGCGTCCCTCCACCTGACGGGTGCGGTAGATATCCATGGAGCGGTCCGGATCGACGGGGTTGCGGCAGCAGAAATACAGGGTACCGTCGCCGGTGGTCGTGATCCCGGAGGCCAGGACCCCGGGGGGCAGATCCAGGCCGACCCGGACCGGTCCGCTCCATCCCTGCGCCCCCCGTTCGACGTACCAGAGCACGCCCTGTCCGCGGGGCAGGGCCGGACCGCCGGCGGTCAGGGGCCGCTGGGAGGTGAAGAAGAGACGTCGGCCGTCGTATGACAGGGTGGGATAGAGATCGGGGTACTCGCCGGAGAAGGCTGCCGGCCGGGCCTCGGACCACTCCTCACCGGTTCTGTTCAGGGAGAAGATCGCCGCCGGTTCGAGCCGGGCGAAGATGATCTCATCGTCGGAAGGGAAGAGGGCGGCGCTGTGTTCCCGGCCGGTCGAAACCCGGCCGGGCATGAAGAGCTCGGGGTGGGGGGCCTGCTCCTGAGTCGGGACCGAACCGGGCAGGAACGCCGGCCCACCCGTGAAGAGGATGAGCGCCAGCACGGGGAACGGGAGCCATCGCCGCCGCGCGCGCAGTCGCCTGCGCCCGGTGCCGGGGGTGCCGTCAGGGGATCGGATCACGGCCACACGCTCTCGACCCGGGTAAACGGCGTGCGCAGTCGTTCGGCCACCCAGGGGCCGAAGTTGATGGTCAGACCGAACTGGTCGTGCCGGATCCCGTCGTCCCCCAGCTCCATGGCGGCGACCTGCCGGTAGATCGCGATCGCCTCGTTCCGGCGCTGGAGCAGGTCGAGCAGGTGCCCCTGCCAGATCAGGGCGAGGGCGAGATAGGTCACATCATCGGCATCACGTGCCGCCCGCTCCAGCCGCCGGAAGACCGCCAGAGCATCCTCGTACCTGAGGGCGTCGTAGAGGGCGTGCCCCACGATCCGCAGTTCGGTGCTCCCGGTCAGTTCCTCCAGCCAGGCCGGTTCATACGCCGCGGCCAGTTCGAGGTAGGCGGCGTGCCCCTCATCGCACCGCCTTACCCGGTAGCTGGGCGACGCGGTCCGCTCGTTGTCCCACGCCGCGAGGTGCTCCCGCCAGGCCTCGAGGCGGCGTTCCGGCACCCGGGGCAGACGGCGCAGGAAGCGGCGCAGGGTCGTGAAGAAAGCGTCGGTATCCTCGTCGTAGATGCCGTGCCCGGCCCGGTCGAAGACGACCATCTCGGCGCCGGGGTGGTTGCCGAGCAGGATCTCGCGCTTGTCGGTGTTCCAGGTCAGGTCCCACTCCCCCTCGAGGATGAGGGTGGGGACGGGGCAGAGCGCGAAGGCGCCGGTGAGGTCGACGGCGTTCATGGTGGGGATGAGCTGGTTGCGGAAGACCGGGTCGTGATCCCACTCATACAGCGCAATCTCGGCGCAACGCTCGCGCGACGGGCGGTAGAAGCTCTGCCGCTTCCAGTCGGCGTTGAGGTGGTTGTTGTAGAGCAGCAGCTGCAGGTAGTGCTCGTCGGACCATCCGCCGTCGCGGCGCAGTTCCGCAAGCCCGGTCCGGATCTCGCGCAGGTGCCGGTTCTCCTCGTCGGTGATGTAGTCGTACTGCCGGGTCGGTCCCAGCTCGACCCACATGCCGGGGGAGGCGCCGAGCAGGATGAGCCCCGAGACGCTCCGCGGGTAGCTGACGGCATACCACTGGGCCAGGAAGCCGCCGTAGGAGTACCCCAGGACCGTCCACCGCTCGAATCCCAGTGCCTCGCGGAGGGCGTCGAGATCGGCCGCCGCCTGCTCGACCGAGTAGCCGTCGGGACCCGGCACCCGGTCCGACAGCCCGCAGCCGCGCTGATCGTAGTAGATCACCTGAGCGAACTCCGCGGCCAGCGAGAACCAGGGATGAAAGCAGTGGTGCGTGCCCCCGGGACCGCCGTTGACGAGCACGAGCGGTTCGCCGCGGCCCTCGAGCTCGACGTAGAGTTCGCTGCCGCCCACGTCGATGCGCCGCTTCTCGAGCCCCTCGATCCGGTCGCACCAGCGGGGCACGTACGGCACCTCGATGGCGATCTCCTCCTCGATGTGCACGATCCCGTCGAGCACGCTCTCGCGGTTCTCGGGCAGGGGAGTCGAACGGGCGCACGCTCCGGCGGCGAAGAGGAGGATCAGGATGGAGAGGAAACGGATCACCGGATCGGGAAGCCGATCCGGGAGGGAAGGCCGATCCGGGCGGGAAGACCGATCCGGGCGGGAAGACCGATCCGGCAGCGGAGGCCGATCCGGAACGGGGAGGTGATCGCGCATGCTCTCGTTCCTTTGCCTGGGGGAAAAGGGGATCGGCCGCGATGGGCGCCGATCCTTTCAGAGTAGACGGTAGCGGAGCCCCCGCGGTTGCGCCAGGAATCACTTCAGGGAGCTCTCCCGGCGGCCCCGGCCGCCATCTGAAGACGGGGAACAACGCCGCCGCCGTGCCGTACCACGGTTGAGTTCACCTCCGGTACCACCGGACGGTCCACACGGGATCGGGAGGATCGGCCAATGCAGCAGGTGACGGTACCAGGTAAGCAGCGGATCGGGCGCCTGGTCAGCCTTGTTCCGGCGGCATGTCTGATCGGTGTGTGCCTGGTTTTGCCGGCCGCGCCGCTCACCGCCCAGCAGCTGCCGGCGGGGCAGCACCCGCAGGCGCTGGATACCGTGCTCCGGCGCCCGATCCACCTGGACTACCTCCTCTACCTGCCGCGCGGCTGCGGCCGTGACGACACCCGCTGGCCGCTCATCCTGTTCCTGCACGGCGGACTGGGGCGGGGGGACGATCTGGCCCGGGTGATGTGGTACCCGATCCCCGCCCACCTGGCCGAAGACGATTCCTTCCCCTTCATCGTGGTCACACCCCAGTGCCCGGAAGGGCGGATGTGGACCGATCCCGAGGCCCTGGGCGCACTGCTGGATGAGGTCATCGCCCGGTACCCGGTCGATCCCGACCGGGTCTATCTCGTCGGTTACAGCATGGGGGGGCACGGAGCCTGGTTCACGGCCTATACCTGTCCCGAACGGTTCGCCGCCATGGCCGTGATGTCGGGGCAGGGGAACCCCTGGTTCGCGAGCCGGCTCGCTCAGGTGCCGGTGTGGATCTTCCACGGCGCCCGGGACGGAACGATCCCCGTATCCGAGTCCCGACGCATGGCCGACGCCCTGTGGCAGGAGGGGGGCGAGGTGCGCCTCACCATCCGGCCCGAGCAGGTGCACCGGCCCCCGACCTGGGCCGAGCATGAGGAACTCTTCGCCTGGTTCCTCACCAGGAGCCTCGCCGCGCGTGAAGGCGGCCCATCCCGGATAGAGCGGGGAGCGATACTCCAGGCGGTACCGGCGGAGATCGATCCGGCGGCGTCGTACCTCTTCTACCTGCACGGACGGATCGTGAGCGCCGACGACACCCGCCCCGAACACGAACAGTTCGGGATCTACGCCTACGACGAGATCGTGACGGCCCTGGCCGACAGCGGCTTCACCGTCATCAGCGAGGCCCGGCCGGCGGGGACCGAGGTGGCCGCCTGCGCCCGCACCGTGGCCGGGGGGATCGAGCGCCTGCTCGAAGCCGGCGTACCGCCGGAACGCGTCACTGTGGTGGGAGCTTCGATGGGGGGCGTCATCGCGTACCATGTCTCGGCGTTCCTGCAGCGGGCGGGGGTACGCTATGTCCTGCTGGCGAGCTGTTCGGAGGATCTGCGCTCGAACACCATCGGTCAGGGGTACCTGCTGTGGGGCGACGTTCTCTCGATCCGCGATGCCACCGATGAACTGAGTTCTTCGTGCCGGCCCTTCGCCGACGCTTCACCGCACCTCGGCCGCTTCGAGGAGATCGTGCTCGATCTCGGACTCGGGCACGGCCTGCTCTACCGGCCGCTCCCCGCCTGGCTGGCCCCGACGGTGCGCTGGGCCCGGACCGTTACGATCGAAGAACGCTGATCCCGCTTCAATCCCGGTCCTGCGCTGTCAGCAGGAACTCCAGCGCCAGACGGTTGAACTCCCCGGCCTGCTCGTAATTCGGCAGGTGCCCCGAGTCCTCGAAGATCTCAAGCCGGGAACCGGGCAGGAGCCGGTGCATCGCCTCGCCGCAGGCGAGCGGCACGGCCCGATCGTGCCGGCCCCAGAGGAGCAGGATCGGTATCTCCAGCCGGCCGAGCTGCTCGATCGCGGGTTTGAGGGTGTCGAAATACCGGCGCCGGAGGATGGTCAGGAGCACCTCGGTGGTGCCCCTGATCTTCTGAAAGCGGGTGACGTTGGCGAAGTAATCGTCGGTCAGCCGGCTCCGGTCGTGGATCCAGAAATCGCCCAGGGTCCGGCGCCGCACCAGGTCGGTCGGCAGACCCACCAGGAACTCGCCGAGGACGGGCAGGTTGAAGATCCGGCTCTTCAGGGGCAACCGGTTGGGCATCCCGGCCGGATCCACCAGGACCAGCTTCCCGACCCGCTCGGGATTGTTGATGGTGAAGAGAACCGCCGTCCCGCCCCCCATTGACTGACCCATGAGATGAGCCCGGTCGATCCCGAGCGCATCCATGAAGAGCCGCAGCTGTTCGGCGTAGAGGGGATAGCCGTAGTCGAGCGACTCCCGGGTGCTGTAACCGAAACCCCACAGATCGGGCGTGTAGACCGTGAAGTGCTCGGCCAGCGCCCCGGTATTCTCGGCCCAGAGGTAGGAATCGTAGTAGAAGCCGTGCAGGAGGATGAGCGGATCGCCGGTCCCCGCCTGCAGGTAGTGGGTTCTCCGGCCTTCCAGCTCGATGAACGTTCCGGCCGCGTATCGGTCGGACCAGGCCTGCAGATCCTGGCTGTTCCAGGGGATGAACTCGGCCATCGTTCCCTCCTTCCCGACTGATTCATCTGAGCATACCACGCCCGGATCGGAGGCGGGAACTCCCGTCCCCGACAACATGGGTGGAGTGAAGCACCAAGCTGTCTTCCGAACGGATCCGGTTTATCGTATCCTTCACCCGGGCACGACGCCGGAGTGCACGGCGCCGGGACGCACGGCGCCGGAGCGCACGACGCCGGACCGCACGCCCCAGGGTGACACGACGTCTGGACGGACAGCGCCGGGAGGCACGACGCCGGAATTCGAGACGCCGGAACACGAGACGCCGGGATGCGACCGCAACGGGCGGAAAGGGCGATATGCGCGATCTCCTCCAGGACCTGCGATTCGCGGCGCGATTGCTGCGTACCCAACCCCTGTTCACCGCCGTCGCGGTGCTGACCCTGGCGGTCGGCATCGGGGCGAACACGACCCTCTTCACGGTCATCAACACCCTGCTCATGCAGCCGCTCCCGGCCCGGGACCCCGATCGTCTGGTCTCGGT
>CAYSYY010000062.1:10842-11629 GCA_964435265.1 uncultured Gemmatimonadota bacterium | reverse complement strand
TGCAGGGCGCCGGCCACGCCACGGCGAGCGTGGGGAAGTGGCACCTCGGCGACGATCCCGGGCACGGCCCGCTGAGCCAGGGCTTTGAACTCAACGTCGGCGGGAACAGCGCCGGTCATCCCGCGAGCTACTTCAGCCCCTACGCCAATCCCGACCTGTCCGACGGACCGGCCGGAGAGTACCTCACCGACCGCCTGCATTCCGAGGCGCTGCGCTTCATCGAAGCCAACGCCGCTCGCCCCTTCTTCCTCTACCTGACCCACTACGCCGTGCATTCCCCGTGGCAGGCCCCCGACGCTCTGACGGCCGTGTACCGGGCACGGGATCCCGACGGCGGGCAGCGTGATCCGACGTATGCCGCCATGATCGAACGGGTGGATGCCGGGGTGGGGGAGATCACGGCGAAGCTCGCCGAATTGGGGATCGAGCGCGACACGGTCGTCATCTTCTTCTCCGACAACGGCGGCCACGGTATGGTGACCTCGATGGCGCCGCTGCGCGGTTCGAAGGGGATGTTGTATGAGGGGGGCATCCGCTCCCCCCTGATCGTATCCTGGCCGGGGCGCATCGAACCGGGCACGGTGAGTCACGAACCGGTCATCATGGTGGATTTCTACCCCACCCTGTGCGAACTGGCCGGGACCGATCCGCCCCCCGGCCAGCCGTGCGATGGCGTGAGCCTGGTACCGCTGCTGCGCGGCCGCGGCGGCCCCGGCCCGCGCCCCCTCTTCTGGCATTTCCCCGCCTACCTCGAGGCCTACGCCGGCATGCCGGGACCGTGGCGCAC
>CAYSYY010000062.1:7637-10832 GCA_964435265.1 uncultured Gemmatimonadota bacterium | reverse complement strand
CTACGGCGATTGGAAGCTGATCGAGTTCTTCGAGGATGGCCGGTGCGAACTCTACAATCTATGGGATGATATCGGCGAAGCCCATGATCTGGCGGCGGAACTCCCCGCCCGGCGCGACGAACTGCACGCGCTGCTGCGGGAGTGGCGCCGGGCGCTCGAAGCCCCGGTGCCGACCGAGCCGAATCCGTCATACGATCCGGGAACAGGATCCTGATCGGCGGAGTGAGGAGGTCCGGAATGGAGCAACTGGCCACCATGTTCGCGCCGGCCGAGCTGGCCGGAAGTGAGTAACTGCACCGAATCGTGGAGATGATCGGTGCGTCGCCGCTGCTCACGGGCCTGCTGGATCGCATCCCCTTCCTGCTCGTCCTGTTGAACGGGCACCGGCAGATCATCTACGCCAACCGGCCGATGCAGGATATGGCCGGTTCGCACGCCCTGGAGGATCTGCTTGGCCTGCGTCCCGGCGAGGCGCTGCAGTGCGTACACGCCGGTGAGACCACCGGGGGATGCGGGACCACCGAATTCTGCCGGACCTGCGGAGCGGTGAAGGTCATTCTGCAGAGCCAGCAGGGGGAGATCGCCTCGAGCGAGTGCCGGATCACGCGCGAGCCGGCCGGGACCTCTCTCGATCTGGGAGTGACCGCCGCTCCGATCACGGTTGGCGATGAGACGGTCACGCTCTTCGCCGCCGGCGACATCAGCCATGAGAAAAGGCGCGCGCTGCTGGAACGGACCTTCTTCCATGATATTCTGAACACCGCCGGCGGGCTGCAGGGCCTGATCGAGATCATGCCCGAGGCGGAACCTGAAGAAGCCGAGGAACTCCTCGCCATGATCGGCCGCCAGGCCGAACGGCTCGTCGATGAGGTCCAGGCCCAGCGCGATCTCCTGGCCGCCGAACGGGGGGATCTCGCGATCGATCGGGTGTGAGTGCCGGCGACTGTTTTCCTTACTTCTCTCAAGGAGCTCTACGCCAATCACGAAGTGGCCGAAGGGAAGGAGATCATCCTCGAGGTCGCGTCGACCGACGCCGCGGTCATGACCGACCGGCGCCTGGCCGGCCGGGTCGTCGGGAACATGCTCAAGAACACTCTGGAGGCGACCCCGGCGGGGGAATCGGTGGTCCTGGGTGACACCGCGGAACCGGAGGGGGTGCGCCTGTGGGTGCGCAATCCGACGGTGATGCCGCGCGAAACCCAGCTGCAGGTATTCCAGCGTTCCTTCTCCACCAAGGGAACGGGTCGGGGGATCGGCACCTACAGCATGAAACTGCTGGGGGAGGAGTATCTAGGCGGGCGGGTGGGCTTCACCTCCGAATCCGGCGAAGGGACGATTTTCTTCCTCATCCTGCCGGTCGCCTGAAACCGGAAGCCTGACTCAGCCGGATCCCTCCTCGGTCCCGAACCGCCGGCCCAGGGAGTAGGCATCGGCGAGGTAGGGCCCGGTGGTCCAGTACCCGCCGCGGCCCGGGTCGTAGAGGATCGGTTTCAGGCGCTCCAGATCGGGGACCCCCGCTTCGTTCAGAACCGCTTCCTCGGCCTTGATGTCGAGGATCTCCCCCACGAACTGGACATGAACGCCGATCTCGAAGGTGTGGCGCAGGGCGCATTCGAGCACCACCGGGAACTCGGCGGCATACGGCGCGTCGACGAACTCGCTGCGCACCGGGGTCAGATGAGCCGTGGCGAACTTGTCCACCTCGGCGCCCGAGACGGTCCCGACGAAATCGGCCGCGGCTGCCAGCTCCTGGGAGGGGATGCCGATGGTGAAGGCCTCGTGCAGCCTGAGACCTCCGTAGGTGTGCCGTTTCCGGCGCACCGATACCGCCGCGCACGGCGGCTGCGAGCAGCAGATCCCCCCCCAGGCGGCCGCCATGAGGTTCGGCTTCCCCGCGACGTCGTAGGTCCCGACGATCAGCACGGGGGTCGGATAGAGCAGAGTGCGCGCGCCCAGCGATCGCTTCATTTCGTGCCTCCTTCACCTGCCCACCAGCATACCGGGCCGGGGAGGTGCAGGCCAGCATGGTGACCGGGAGCCGGGCCTGCTACACTGGTATGAGTCCCCTGCAGGGAAAGGAAGGAAACGATGGCGAAGCGTCTCGATCTCGCTCTCCTGACGGGTGTCCTGGCCGGCCTGCTGCTCATCCCCCCTGCGGCCGCCGGGCAGACCTCCGCCCGCACCGGCACGATCACGACCGGCTCCCTGCTCGAGGAGATGGGCGATCTGGCCCGGTTGGCGCAGCTCCCCGATCCTTTCTATACCGTGGTTCAGTTCTCCAGTTACGACCGCCGCTCCCGATCCCCCGATGCCGAGGGCTGGTACTCCAACGCCGACGGCTTCGGCGGTGAACCGATCCCCGGTTTCCTGACCACCCTGCGGGAGCCCGATGCCGAGGGGATCGGGCTCTATCTCCTGGCCGAGGTCGCCGGCCCGGGAGCAATCGTGCGCACCTGGTCGGCGGGTATGGCCGGGATCCTGCGGGTCTACCTCGACGGTGACGATCAAGCGCTCTATGAAGGGGACGCCTACCGCTTCCTGGCCCGCAAATCACAGGTTTTCTTCGAGGCGGCGAGTCTCACCCGCGATGTCGGGGATACTTTCTGCCAGCAGGACGCCGACTACTTCCCCGTCCCCTTCGCCCGCTCATTGCGCGTCACCTGGGAGGGGAAGCTGAGCGAACTGCACTTCTACCACTTCGAGGTCCGTCGGTATCCCGAGGGCACCCGGGTGCGTACCTTCGACGCCCGGCGCGGACTGCGGACGGCCCGCGAACAGCTCGACCGCACCCCGGAGGAAGTGCACTCCGGCCGCCGCTCGGCCGGGGCGGGCGTGACGACCGCCCCGCAGCAGTATGCCGAGCACGCCGAGCTGGCTCCGGGCACCTCGTGGGACATGACCCTGCGCACCTCCGGCACGCAGGGCGCGATCACCCGGTTCACCGCCCGAGTGGAGGCAGCGGATGGGCCGAAGGCCCTGCGCGGAACCCTGCTGCAGATGGCCTTCGACGAGGCGGGGCGCCCCCAGGTGGAGGCGCCGCTCGGCGATTTCTTCGGCTCGGGGCCGGGAGTGAACCCGTACGAGAGCACCCCCTTCACGGTGTCCGAAGACGGCCTCATGACCTGCCGCTGGGTCATGCCCTTCCAGGAGAAGACGATCGTAAGGCTGACCAACCTGAGCGACGCCAACGTCACG
>CAYSYY010000062.1:0-7627 GCA_964435265.1 uncultured Gemmatimonadota bacterium | reverse complement strand
GGTCGGATTCGAGATCTCGCCGTGGACCTGGAATCAGCGCTCGCTGTACTTCCGCGCCAGGTGGCGTTCCGACACCGATCTGGACATGCGTAACGGCCCGCTGGATCTGCCGTACGTGCTCCTGCAGGGCGCCGGACGGCTGGTCGGGGTGGCGGCGATGGTGGTGAACCCGTCGGCCGTGCCCACCCCGGGGGGCAACTGGTGGGGCGAGGGGGATGAGAAGATATTCGTCGATGACGACACTTTCCCGTCCTTCTACGGCACCGGGAGCGAGGATTACTTCAACTACTCGTGGAGCCGCCCCGATCTCTTCGCCCACCCCTACTGCGGCCAGCCGCTCGACACCGGGCCGGGCAACCTGGGGTATGTCTCGAACCACCGCTGGCACATCCTCGATTCCGTACCTTTCCGCAATTCACTGGCCTTCTACATGGAGCTCTGGCATCACCGGGCCTGCCCCGGGCTCTGCTATGCCCGGATCGCCTACGCCTACGCCCGACCCGGGGCCCGCGACGACCACCGCCGGCCGGTGGCCTCGGAGATGATCGTCCCGACCCTGCCGGCCAACGAACCGCAGGACGCCCTGACCGGCCGGGAGGGAGGGCAGACCGGTACCGATTCAGCTCAACCCGGAGCATCGCGAGGCCGGCTCGTCACCTGGCGGGCCCGCCCCGGCGACCGCCTCACGGTACCGCTGCAGATCGCCGAGGCGGGGGAGTACACCGTCAACCTGGTGGCCGCGCACTGGCCGGAATCAGGAGCCGTACGAGTGCTGCTCGACGGCCAGGCGCTGACGGTGGGCAATCTCGGCGGGGCGGGTGAGGGAGTGCGGAACGAGGCGGACCTCCGGCTGCACAGCAGCTACCACCGGCGTCTGCTGAGCACCGGCTTCGTGAGGACCGCGCTGACGGCGGGGCGGCACGAACTCGAGATCGAATGCACCGAGGCGGGGACCTTCGGATTCGACTACGTCTGGGTGAAGAAGCTCTGACGGGCTGGCCCGGTCGCAGGCAGCCCGGGTGCCTCCGGTCCGGCTCCGGCGAACCGGCCGGAAACCCGCGGGGCGATCTCGCGTACCATGAGGAGATGTGGGGGAGAGGAGAAGTGAGTTCCATGAGAGCTTTCCTGCCGGCAACAGCGCTTGCGGGCGTTCTCCTGCTCGCTCCCGGTTGCCATTTCTCCATCGATGAGGATATCGATGTCCCCGGCGGCCGGGTCGTGAGGAGCAGCCTGTACTCCATCGACGGTGACATCAGCATCGGTCCGGACTGCGTCGTCCGGGCCAACTGCGCCACCATCGACGGTGATATCCTGATCGGACGCGGTGCGTTCGTGCGCACCCTGCAGTCGATCGACGGGCGGATCGAACTCGACGACGAGGTCGAGGTCCGGGGCGATCTCGAGACTGTGGACGGCGAGATCATCTGCCATCGGGGGGTGCGTGTCGACGGCGACATCAACAGCATCGATGGGGAGATCAGGATCCGGCGGACGACTGTACGGGAGGACATCAGCACCTACGACGGCGACATCGTCCTGGATGACCGGAGCACTGTGGAGGGGGACATCATCATCCGGCGGGTGACCGATGAGGGCGACCGGGACAACCCGCGGACCCTGCGCATCGAGCTGCGGGGCGGTTCGGTCGTCGATGGTGTTATCGATGTCCTCGATTTTGACGTGATGGTCACGGTCCACCTCTATGAGGGGTCGCGGGTTCGGGGGCGGGTGCGGGGTGCCGACATCGTAGAGCATTGACGGCGCGAACCGGATCGCCGAGGGGGGATAGCGACATGAAGCGATCGGTGCTCACCGCACTGCCGGCCCTTCTCCTGCTGGCCGGCTGTTTCGGTATCGAGGCGAGCCTCGAACTGGAGCCGGATCTGTCGGGTACGGTCGGGCTGGAGTTCACCATCAACATGGAGCCGATGGCCTATATCATGGCCTCGCTCGAGCATGCCTTCTCCGGGGGTGAGGGTCAGCCCTCGGCCGAGGAGATCGCCGCCGCCCGGGCGGAGCTGATGAGCGATATGGATCCCGATGAGGAGATCGACCGGGCGGAGATGCGGCGCCGGATCGTCGAGGACCTGCCCGAGGACTTCCACCTGCGCGACGCCGATATGGTCCGGGACGGTCTGCGAACCCAGGTCAGCATCCTGGTGGATTTCCCGCATATCGACCGTCTCGATGAACTGAAGCTGCACGATCCGAACGAACCGGTCGAGGGCGGTATGGGACAACCGGGCTTCTCCGATTTCGGTTCCCTCTCCGAACCCTTCGAGGGGATCCGGCTGATCGACGAGGGAAACACCTGGCGGCTCGAGATCGATGCCCCCAATCCGGTCGAGGACATCGAACAGAGCGAAGAGATGGAGATGGGATTCGAAGGCCTCGACGCGCTGCTCGAACGGGCTTTCGCCGATCTGCGGGTGGCCATGAAGATCACCGTGCCCGGCCGGATCGTGGAGCACAACGCCACCCGGGTAGAGGAGCGCACGCTCTACTGGGAGTACACCTACGAGACCCTGCATGCGGGCGCGGGAGAGGTCGACGACCGGATCATGGTGCGGTTCAGGAAGTGATCTTCAGACCGGGCCAGCTCTGACGACCTTCAGCGGCGTTCCCGCTTCCACCTGGTCATCGAGGAGCATGCCGTTCAGCAGCGCATGCTCCTCGAGCCGTTCCTCCGCCACCCTGCATCCGATTAGGACCTCGCGCAGCACCCCGGTCCGTTCCGCCCGCACGATCCTCACCCGCTCCGGCTCCACCTCGATCCGGGCCCGTTCGGTCAGGGCGTCGAAGCCCTCCATGACCGAGGTCACGACCACCCGGTGGTCCGCCCACGACTCCTCCCGGCAGAGACCGTGGAAGACATACCCGCGTTCGCCCTTCTGCACGAAGAGGCTGCGCAGGTGCAGTGATCCCCCCTCCGGTGTGATCTCGGCGTCCAGCCGCACGCCGCGCAGGCCGTTGACGGTGACCGGTTCGCGCCCCACGGGCGTGATGCCGCTGGCCGCGAGAAAGGCGTCGGCCGCCGGCGCCGGCTCCGGCTCGGTGCCGAGGGTGAAGAGGATGACGGCGTCCTCGGCCGGGCTGGTGAGCTGTACCTGCTGTGCTTCGTTGAGGACCGTCCAGCCCTCGGGGACGGGGAAGAAGAAGCGCAGCTCGGGGTGGTAGAAGGTGCCGTCGGCCACATACCCCTGCCGGGGATCGGCCCCGTACACGATCCCCTCGATCCGCTTCAGGTACTCCTCCCGGTTCACCGCGAGTTCGTCGACGCCCAGCGCCTCGCGCTCCTCCCGGGCCATCCGCTGCACGTTCGCCACCCGTTCCTCGGGGGCGGGGTGGGTCGAGAGCCAGTCGGGGAGCCCGCCCACCCGCTTCGGGGACATCCTTTCCAGGGTCGAGAAGAAGAGCGCCATCCGACCGGCGTCCCAGCCGGCCCGGGTGGCGTACTCCACCCCCAGCCGGTCGGCCTCCCGCTCGTTCTCGCGGCTGAAGGAGAGCATGAGCAGCCCCACCCCGGCCTCGGCCACCCGGGAGTACCGGTTGAAGGTTTCGGAGAGGATCGAGCCGACCCCGATACCCAGCTGGGCCAACTGCGCCTGGCTGAGCCGCTGGGCGGTGTGACGGGCGGTGATGTGCCCGATCTCGTGTCCCAGCACTCCGGCCAGCTCGGCCTCGCTCCCCAGATACGGCAGGATGCCGCGGGTGACATAGACGAACCCGCCGGGTACGGCGAAGGCGTTGATGACGGGGGAGTCGAGGACCTTGAAGGAGAATTCCAGTTCGGGGCGGTGGGAGGTGCGGGCCATGCGCTGCCCCGTTTCCTCGAGGTAACGGCTCAACTCCTCGTCGGGATAGAGGCCGTAGCTCGCCACGATCCCCGCGTCGGCTTCGCGTCCGAGTTCGGTCTCCCGTTCGGGTGAGATGAGCATGAGCTGGCGCCGGCCGGTTACCGGATTCACGGCGCAGGCGTTGAGAAAGGCGGCAAGGACGACGGCGACGGCACCGAGGCCGGCAGCGGCTCTGATCCCTGCACGGTTCATCGTGTCAACTCCGCACCAGCGGGAAGAGTTCCGACGGAGTCCGGTCCGACTCCATGATCCCGATGAGCCGGGCCGCTATCTCCGGCTGCGCGGCCGCCACATCGTTCACCTCGCCGAGGTCGGTACGCAGATCGTACAGTTCCAGCGGGCGGTCGACGCTGCTGCGCACGCCCTTCCAGTCGCTCATCCGGACCGCCTGGGCGCCGTGGTACTCCCAGTAGAGGTGGGCGTGCTCCGGCTGCTCCCCGGAACGGCCCCGCAGCGCGGGCAGCATCGAGAGCCCGTCGATATCGGCGGGCGTCTGGGCTCCGGCCAGAGCGGTGAAGGTCGGCAGGAAGTCCTGGAAGGCGCAGATATGCCCGCTGGTGGTGCCGGCCGGCACCGTCCCCGGCCAGCGGGCGATCAGCGGCACCCGGATACCGCCCTCGTAGAGGTCCTGCTTGAGACCGCGCAGGGGACCGGCGCTCTCGAAGAAGGCCGAATCGGTCCCGCCGTTGAAGGTGGGACCGTTGTCGCTGGTGAAGAGCACCAGAGTGTCGTCGTCCAGCTCCAGCCGGTCGAGCAGGTCCATGATCCGTCCGATACCCCGGTCCATGCGGGTGATCATGGCGGCATAGGCGGCCCGCGGCGTGCGGTGGGGCAGGTAGCTCTTCTCGCCCCGGTAGGGGGTTTCGGGAAAGGCCCCGGCGTACTCGGCCAGCGAATCCTCCGGCACCTGCAGAGCGGCGTGCGGCACGGTGAAGGGGAGGTAGAGGAAGAACCGGTCCCGGCGGTGTTCCCCGATGAAGGCGAGGGCTTCCTCCACCATCAGATCCAGCGAGTACTCCCGGCCCCGGTATGCTTCGTAGGAGGCGGGATCGTCGGGGTCGGCGTCGGCGGGCAGGCGCTGGTGAGGGTAGAAGTACTCGTTATCGAGCACATCCTTCTCACCGTTGCGCCAGAGGTGGGTCGGGTAGTAGTTATGCGCCACCCGCTGGCAGAGGTAACCGTAGAAGTGATCGAAGCCCTGCCGGTTCGGCTCCCCCTCGCTCCCCGGCCCCCCCAGTCCCCACTTGCCGATGGCGCCGGTGACGTACCCCGCCTGCTGAAGCAGGGTGCCGATGGTGACAGTGCCGGCCGGCAGCGGCCGCTGCCCTTCCAGAGCGGGATCGTGCCAGACGTCGCCGCGTTCGCCCATCTCGTCGTTGTCGCGGATCCAGGCATGACCGGTGTGCCTGCCGGTCAGCAGCACGCAGCGCGAGGGCGCGCAGACCGGGCTCCCCGCGTAGTGCCGGGTGAACCGCATCCCCCCGGCCGCCAGCCGGTCGATGACTGGAGTGCGGATCTTCTTCTGCCCGTAGCAGCCGAGTTCGGCGTAGCCCAGATCGTCGGCCACGATGAGGATGATGTTGGGCCGCCGGCTCCGGAGGCCCGAGCACCCGGCCGTTCCGGCCAGCGCCAGAGCGGCGGTACCCAGCCCGGTGCGGCGGACGAATTCACGACGATCGATCGCAGACGGCATTGTTCCCCTCGGTACCTTCCTGTACGTGCAGAACGGTGTGCTCCGGTGTGTGGAGCGCACGGAGGCTCCCGGAATCCGGCTCCCGGAACCCGGAGCTACAGGATAGATGAGAGATCGCGTCCGTTCCAGCCTGACCGGAGCAGCGCCGGGACGTCAGGGCCCGTAGGCGGCTACGATGAGTTCTTCGATCGAGCGCTTGGGCACGTGGTGCACGCCCGTCTCATCGCGGTAGTAGCGGATATTGCCGTCGGCACCCAGCTCCTCGATCTCGACCTGTTCGGCCGGACGGCCGAGCGCAAGGACGAGAAGGATCTCGTACTGCTCCGGGATCTGGAGTTCCTGCCGGAGGCTGCCGCGGTCGATCGAGCCGATCACGCAGCCGCCGAAGCCCTTCTCGACGGCTCCCAGCATGATCGACTGGGCCGCTATGCCGTGGTCGCAGCCGAAGGAATCCTTGATGGTGGTATCGCCCAGGATGATGACGTAGGCCGTCGGACGCTCCCCCTCGGCCGGACCGCTCCAGTCCTTGAGGTACGCGGCCCAGGCGGTGCGGGGGAAGATGAGGGCGTTCGTTTCCGGATCGGTGCTGAGGATGTACTTCAAGGGCTGCAGATTGGCGCCCGAAGCCGAGAGCCGGGCCAGATCCACGAGGCCGAGAAGCGTGGCCATATCGATCCGTACGCTCTCGTCGAAACGGCGGTAGCTCCGGTTCCGGCGAATGATCTCTTCGAAGGTCATCGTCCCCCCTCCCGTGACCAGGCGATCTGTCCCCCCACGATGGTGTACTCGACCCGGGTGGACGCGATCGCGTCATCTGGGATCGTCATGATGTCTTGTGACAGCACGGTGATGTCGGCGAGCTTGCCGGGCTCGAGCGAGCCCTTGAGGTGTTCCTCGAAAGCGGCGAAGGCATTGTTGAGCGTGTAGGAGCGCAGGGCTTCGGCGCGGGTCAGCCGTTGCTCGGGGTAGAAGATCGAACCGTCCCAGCACCGGCGGGTCACGGTGGACGCGAAGCAGGCGATCGGATCGATATCCTCGACGGGGACATCGGTGCCGTTGGTGACCACGACCCCCAGATCCCAGAGGGTGCGCCAGAGGTAGGCGCCTTCTTCGGCCCGCCGCTCCCCCAGCCGCTTGAGCACCCAGGGTCCGTCGGAGGTGCAGTGCACCCCCTGCATCGAGGCGATCACCCCGAGTTCGGCGAAGCGGGGTACGTCGGCGGGGTGCAGGTGCTGGGCGTGCTCGATGCGCCAGCGCCGGTCGGCTGGGGCGCCGGCTTCCCGGAAGGCGGCTTCGTAGAGGTCGAGGACCTCCCGGTTCCCGCGGTCGCCGATGGCGTGGGTGGCGACCTGGAAGCCGTATTTCAGGGCGATGGCACAGGTGCCGGCGATGTCCTCGGCCGGTTCCAGGTTGAGCCCGGTGCTGGTGGGCAGGTCCTCGTACGGCTCCAGCAGCCAGGCTCCGTGGGCGCCCAGGGCCCCGTCGATCTGCCGCTTGATGCAGCGCACCGCCAGGAAGTCGTTCCCCGAGGGGATGATGCGATAGTCGGGCAGGCGCGCGTCCATCTCCTCGTTGGTGGCGTAGCGCACCATGACGTAGAGTCTGACCCGCAGCTCACCCGCTTCGGCCATGGCCCGGAACCGGTCGATGTCGGCCAGCGGGGAGCCGGCGTCGTGGAAGCTGGTGACGCCCTTGGCGAGGGCCTCGTCGGTCGCCAGCTCCACGATCCGTCGGAATTCGGCATCGCGCTCGGCGTCGGTCATCGAAGCCCGCGATCGTTCATAGGCTGCATCCACGATCCGCTGGGCGGTTTCACGCAGCAGTCCGGTCGGTTCGCCCCGGGCGTCGGTGACGATCTCCCCCCCGGGGGGGTCGGGAGTGGTGCGGTCGATCCCGGCCAGCCGCAGGGCCGGGGCGTTTATGAGCGAGGCGTGACCGCTGGCGTGACCGAGCAGGACCGGATTGCGCGGGGCCGCCCGGGTCAGGTCGCGATGCGTGGGCACGCCGTCAACGTTCGGTTCCGGAACACTCTCCCACTTCTCCTGATGCCAGCCGCGGCCGAGGATCCACTCCCCCG
>CAYSYY010000061.1:536-11995 GCA_964435265.1 uncultured Gemmatimonadota bacterium | reverse complement strand
TGCGGACCGTTCCTTCGAGTCGCACCGCCTCGGGGATGATGTTGAAGCGCTCACAGCCGTGGATCAGACCCACCGTCAAGACACACGGCTGGAGCGGATCGAGGGTGCGTGTAGTGATCGTGTGCAGAGCAAGGACTACCTGCGAGGCGGTGACGATCGGATCCACTCCCTGGTGGGGCGCCGCGCCGTGGGACTGCCGGCCGATGACGGTGATCCAGAAGTGGTCGACCGCCGCCAGGGCGGGACCCACCGCATAGCCGATGGTACCCACCGGCAATTCGGGCGAGATGTGCAGCCCGAATACGGCCTCTGGCCCGAACTCCTCGAAGATGCCCTCTGCCAGGATCAGTTCGGCGCCGCCCTCCTCGCCGGGGGGCGCGCCCTCCTCGGCCGGTTGGAAGATGAAGAGGACCGAGCCGGGGAGCTCGGCCCGCAGATCGGTCAGGACCGAAGCCACCCCCAGCTGGACCGAGGTGTGGATGTCGTGGCCGCAGGCGTGCATCACTCCGACTTCGAGACCGTTGTAGACCGTTCGCTTCGTCGACGCGAAAGGCAGGTCGGTCTGTTCGGTGACCGGCAGGGCGTCCATGTCGGCGCGGACCGCCACGACCGGTCCCGGCCGGCCCCCGCGCAGCAGGGCGATGATCCCGGTATGGGCCACTCCGGTCCTGACCTCAAGGCCGAGGGCGCGCAGATGGGCCGCCACCAGAGCTGAGGTCTCGAACTCCCGGTTCCCCAGCTCGGGATTGGCGTGGATGGTGTGGCGGGCCTCGAGGATCGCGGCTTCATGGCGGGCGACACTCGCGGTGATCCGGGCATCCCGGCTCGCCCGCTGCGCCCGGACGGGCAGGGGGAAGCACACGAGCAGGGCGGCCAGGCCGGCGATGGTGTAGCCGAGGCACGCAGGCAGGGCGGCCGGTCCGGCGGGCAGGAACCGGAAGGCGGCAGGCGGGGTGGTTCGATTTCCGTTCATGGCCGTGAGTCTAACTCCGATCCCGCCCCGGGTGCCAGCAGGCAGGTGCGTGGCAGTACTCTTGCCGGTGAGGCGGCGGTGACGGGTGTGCAGTCCCCGGTTCCGTTACCGGGGACGAGGAAGATACCATGACAGGTCAAGCGATGTGATCCCGGGCGGTACGGTTTGCTCTCTCCGTGCCGGTCGGATACGCTGCAGAGTCTCAGGCATTCCGCGGCCGGATCCGATGATCCCGGATCACGGTCGACTTCTGGCCGCCATCGGCCTGCCGTCAGCACCGGCACATTCATGAAGGAGCCCGTTTCCCATGCTCCGTCTCGTCCTGGCCACCCTGTTGATCGTCGCCCTGCTCTCCTGCGGCGATCCCCGGCCGCGCCTCACTCCTGAGTCCGAGCGGTATGCAGTCGATTCGCAGCGGCGTCCCAATATCATCGTCCTGGTGGTGGACGACCTCCGCTGGGATGAGCTGGGCGTCGCCGGCCACCCCTATCTCGAGACGCCGAACATCGATCGGCTCGCGCACGAGGGCGTCATGTTCTCGAACGCCTTCCATGCCGTACCGCTGTGCTCGCCGAACCGCGCCTGCATCCTCACCGGTCAGTACCCGTCCCGTCACGGGATCATCGATAACGTCGCCCGCAACCGGGCCAGCCACCGGCTCGCTACCTTCCCGCAGGCTCTTCAGGCCGACGGGTACGAGACGGCCTTCCTGGGGAAATGGCACATGGGGAACGACCCCACTCCCCGCCCGGGCTTCGACCGCTGGACAGCCATCCCGGGGCAGGGCAGAACCAGCGATCCCGAACTGTATGAGGACGGGCGGATCCACACCGTCGAGGGCTACATCACCGATATCCTGACCGACCGGGCGGTCTCGTTCATCGAGGAGGAAAGGGAGGAACCGTTCTTCCTCTACCTCGGACACAAGGCGATCCATCCGGATGCCGTGCAGCTCGATGACGGTTCGATCGACCTCTCCCGGCCCCAGGAGTATATGCCGGCTCCCCGGCACCGGGGACGGTACGAAGAGCGCTTTTTCGAACGTCGGGCCAATGTCGTATCCTCTCCCGCAGATCTCATCGGGAAGCCGGCTCTGCAGCGGGCTCTCACGGCCAAGTACTCGCAGGAGATGCTCGCCATGTTCGGTGAGCGCGAGCTCGATCCAGGCACGAGCGAGGAGACCATCCGGCGCCGGTCCGAGATGCTCCTGGCCGTCGACGACGGACTGGGACGGATCGTGGCCGCGCTGGAAGAGCGGGGGATCCTGGACGAGACCTTCATCCTCTTCATGAGCGATAACGGATTCTTCTACGGCGAGCACGGCCTCTCGCTGGAACGCCGGCTGCCCTACGAGGAATCGATCCGCTCCCCGCTGATCATCCGTTTCCCCGCCGTCGCCCGACCCGGCTCGCGGATCGACGAATTAGTGATCTCGGTCGATATCGCTCCGACCGTGCTGGAGATCGCCGGAGTGCCGATCGGGGATCACATCCAGGGCCGGTCGTTCGTGCCGCTGCTGCAGGGCGATACCGCCGGCTGGCGCCGCTCGGTTCTGATCGAGTTCTACACCTACGAGAACCCGTTTCCCTGGCTGGTGGACATGGACTACCGTGCCCTGAGAACGGAGCGGTATAAATACATCCACTGGATACATTATCCGGACGAGGCCGAGTTGTACGATCTGTGGGAAGATCCCTTCGAAACCCGGAACCTGATCTCTGAACCGGCGCTGGCCGACGTGATCGGCGACCTGCGGGCCGAGCTGGCGGTACAGGTGCTCGAGGCGCTCGGCCTGCCCAGATAGCCGTGCCCTGATCGTGCCGGCCACACCTGTCGAAGTGAGGGAACGCATGCCCGTATTCCGATCCTTCGCGGTCGTCTGTGCATTGATATCGCTCGCGTTCCTCCAGTGCTCGAGGACACCGAAGAGCAGGCACACATTCCGGATCGAGGAGAGAGACGGAGTCCGGACTGCAACGACCGCCGGAGGAACCAGGTATGCCGGGGAACTCTTCGAATACCGGGAGGAACTTCGGCTCATCGGCGATCCGGAACACCCGGATTCCTATCTGGTCAATCCCGATCCCCCGGTGGTGGATGCCGATGGCAACTTCTATGTGAACGATTCCCGGGGTAACCAGATCGTGGTATTCGACGCTGAGGGACGGTTCGTGCGCGCAATCGGTCGCAAAGGCGAGGGGCCGGGAGATCTCGACTTTCCCCGCAATCTGTGTATCGTTGGCGATACCCTGCAGGTGAACTCCCACGTCGTGGCCTGGCGCCTGACCCGCTTCGCGACCGACGGACACCTCATCGACGTCAGCGTGCATCGGGTTCCGACCAATATGGCTATGCCGACCCTGTACCGGGCTCCAACGGGGCAGCTCATGATTCGGATCGACGACTATCCCGTGCTCGAGGATGACTGGTTCATACAATCCCGCATGGTGGTGCTTTCGTCTGCGGCTGATACGATCGCCGGTATCGCAACGGCGCGGGTGCCGTTCGGGAAGACCATCGCCCGGGATGAAGAGGGTACACCCTACGCACCGGAGATGATGGCATATGTGGGGTATCCCACCCTCGGATTCCGGCCGGAGCAGGGGATCTTCACGTCCACCGGGATGGAACCCGTGCTGCGGTTCTATGATCTGACCGGATCGCTCACCCGGATCATCCGCATCGACCTGGCTCCCGAGGCGGTATCCTCTGAGGAAAGGAGCGCTTTCCTCTCTGCCGTCCGCAGTGATCTTCAGGAAGAGCGAAACAAACCCGGCCCCTCGGCCTACACGATCACCCGACTCGAGGGGATGATCGCAGATCCACCGCTGCCGCAGTACAAGGGCTATTGGCGTCATGTGGACATTGACGATGCAGGCTGGATCTGGCTGTCGATGGTGGAACCGCCCACAGAAGTGCAACCCGAACAACAAGCTCCGCGGTACCGTGTGCTGAGTCCGGAAGGAGAATATCTGGGAGACACCGTCTGGCCCATGCTCGTATCCGGTCATATCCGGGGCGGGCGTCTGCTGGGCATCCGCGAAGATCCGGAGACCGGCGAGAGAATACCCGTCGTATTCCGTTTGATCGCCAGGCAGGGGGACTATCCGGGAGAGGTCGAGAAAGACTGAACCTGCATCAGCATATCTGCCGTAGAACTGGACACGAGGAATAGATCCCCGCTCCCGGTATGAGAATGAACCCCACCGATCGGTCTCCGTGGAGGATGCCCTGACATGATGCCCCGAATGAGTTCCTGCAGACGGCTGTTGATCGTACCCGCTCTCGTCGCCTCCGGTTTGGTCGTGATCACGGCGGGGCCGTCGTGCGGGAACGGCATCACCGACCAGGAATCCGGTCGGTTCCCCGTAACACCGGTCAAGCTGATCGAGGGCGTCTTCAACCGATCCGAAGGCATTGCCTTCAATGCCGCGGGGGACCTGTTCGTGGCAGCCAACGCCGCGGCCTGGCGGGTGGATACTGAAGGGAATGTCACGAAACTGACCGATCTCTATTCCAATCTCGGCATGGCGGCGATCGGGGAGCGGGATGTGCTCATTGCCGACTTCGGTCCCACCAATGCTTTCGATCACGGTCCCAACGATGACGGCATCGTCTGGCGCATTACCCCGGAAGGGGAGAGGAGCGTAGCCGCCTCGGGACAGATGGGCGATCCCAACGCCATCGTGGTGCGCGCCGACGGTTCCTTCCTGGTCTCAGACGATGCCACCGATGAGATCTGGCTCGTTGATACGGACGGCGAGGTGAGCCTCTTCACCGATGCCATCGACCACCCCAACGGGATGGTGCTCTCACCCGATGGCCGTGCGCTTTACGTCGCCCAGATCTTCACGCAGCTCGATCCGATCGTCCCCGACGACCGGATCTGGCGTCTCGATCTCGATAAAGAAGGGGATCCCGCCGGCGACCCGGTAGTGGTCGCGCGAACCGGTGACGGGGAGGCCCCCGACGGACTCGCCATGGACTCCCTCGGCCGGCTCTATATCGCAGCCAACGGTGCGGGCAAGATCTATCGCGTCGATCTCCAGAGCGGGGAACGGGTCGTGATCGCCGAGAACATGCGCGCGGTGGCCAGCCTCGCCTTCGGCCGGGGCGCATTCGATCCGCAGACCATCTTCTGTACCTCGACCTATGCGGGCGGCGGTACCGTCTGGAAAGTGGCCGTGGGCGTCACCGGCGCTTCACTCCATCATTGAGTACATCGGGCATTCGACGATCGATCAGGATCGTGACCTCCACTCGCGAAGTCTCCGCTCATCACCGATTCAGGCAATCTGCAGGGGGGGTTTATCTAGAATCTTTGCAGAATACCCCGCGGCTTGCCGCGGGGAGCTTCACTCTCCCGAACGTTCTCGAGGTCGGTGTTGTCTATGGAGTATCGACGGGCACGCCCGCCGACCAGAATCTCGAACTGTGAGGGGCTCATGAAAACAGCGCTGCCCGGCTCCGTCTCACTGCTCCTTCTCCTGCTCGGTGGCTCCTGCACCTCGATACCCGACACTTCGGCACCGGGCCACACCTTCGATCGCTCCACTGAGGACGGTGTAACGGTCGCACGCTCCTCGGCGATTCCGAAGTATGAAGGTGAGCTCTTCCGCTACGAACCGTGGTTCGTGCTGCGGGAGGACCAACGCGAGGAATCGCTGCTCATCCGCCCCGAGCCGGGCACGCTCGATGAGCGGGGACACCTCTACGTGCCCGACTCCTCACCCTCGGACTGGCCCTCGGTCTCGCGCATCGCGGTGTTCGATTCCGCCGGAATCTTCCAGTTCGCCTTCGGTCAGCCGGGGCAGGGGCCGGGTGATATGTGGCATCCCCAGATCAACTATGTTCAGGATGGGGTTCTGGAGACCTACGATCTGGTCGGGCAGCGCCGGCTGACGCGCTACCGCACCGACGGCGGGCTGCTCGAGGTCGAGACCCTTCCGGCGCCACCGGAGACCTTCCGGACTGCACACTGCTATCGGACACCCGACGGGCGGTTCCTCAGGATCATGAGCCGGACCGAAGCGGGTGACGGCCCGCTCACCCGCATGTACCGGGCCGTGATGTACGGCGCCCAGTGGGATTCGCTCTGGAGTGTGGACGGCGAGGAAGTCGTCGAGGCGCTCCGGATATCGTTCACCTGGCAGCAGGCCCGGAACGATGCCATCGGGTCGATCTTAGTGAATATCCCGTTCGGTCCCCGATCACAGTACGCCTATCACCCCCGAACCGGCCTCCTCTTCACCACTGGTCAGGAGCCCGTTCTCGATATCTACGGTCTCGATGGACATCACCGTTTGCGGATCCTGGCCGATCAGCCATCGGAGCCGGTAACGGCAGCGGATCGGGCGGCCTTCGAAGCCCCTATCGAAGAAAATCTGGAGACGGCTACAGGGATCGACCGCGATTGGCAGAAAGCCGAACTTGAGAACCTCGTCTATCCCGAGTACAAAACGCACTGGGGCGAGACGTTGGACGGTACAGTCGAGATCGACGATGCCGGATATATATGGGTGCGCATCCCCGTCTTCGTCGGGAGCCAGGACGAGCAGAACGAAGTCATACGCTGTCATGTCTTCAGCCCCGAGGGCGAATACCTCGGGATCACCCGGCTCCCGACGGGCAGCCGGCGGGGGATGACGAAACTGACGCGCGGGTGCCTCGTCGTGGTCGAAAAAGACCCGGAGACCGATGCCAAGACGGTGGTGGTGTACCGGATCGGAGCGGCGGTTGCGGAGATGCCGGTCGCCATGGTGAACTTCCGGTAGCCACTCTGATCCTGCTACACTGCCCGGGGAAATGAGCGAGCAACCGTCCAATACCCTGCACTATCACGTGTACGTCATCGAGCTGGATACGGATGTGCTGAAGAGCCGGAAGTTCCGCGAGGCGAATCCGCGGCACAATCCGCGCAGGCCGTGCGTGTATGTCGGAATGACCGGGATCGGACCCGAAGAGCGGTTCGAGCAGCACCGCTCCGGGTACAAGGCATCGCGATATGTAAAGAGATACGGCGTGCGTCTGATGCCGAAGCTCTACCGAAAGTACAATCCCATGGAGTATGAGGAGGCGGTGGAGAGGGAGCGCAGACTCGCCGACCGGCTCCGCCGGCGCGGCTACGCCGTCTGGCAGAACTGAGGGTGTAATCCGATGAGCATCGGCGGGAATACAGAAGGATTGAGAAGGGCTTCATCCGTCTGGCCGGATTCTGCCCGAGTGCGCAGGTGAACATTCTCTGTCAGGGACCTGCGCCGGCTGATGAGGTTGGAGGCTGCCGCCTGAGCATTACAGAGAGGGTGAGGCAACCGGTGTACAATAGTATTCTATTACATCATAATATATGCTATCATCTATAAACATATTATTAAAATATCAATTGGAATCATATTAATCATAATATAATCATAACAATCCTGTATGCTATTATTATAAATATAATAATATTATAAATTACAATATTATATTTAAATAATCAATAATGCACGTTATTATATCATATTAACTCATAATGAAGCATATCACTCAGTCCGCAATGCCTCTACCGGATCGGTTGAAGCCGCCCGCCGGGCCATAGAGGAGCTGACGAGGAGGAGCTGTCCGTCTACCGGAACACGATCTCCCTGACATCCCGCCACAGGAAGTACCGGGGTGCGTCCTGGCCGCTCCAGATGACGATACCGTCGTTGCTCTCGGTGACGTCGTTTGATCCGTCCAGATGCAGCTCCAGACCGTTTGTCAGGACCACCGTCGATCCATAGCGGCGCTCCGGGCGGATGGATCTGATGTTCCGGAACGGGATCGAGAACTCGGTGTCCCCGTCGGTGCCGTCGAGCACCTCGAAATCCCAGGCCTCATCGACATCGTAGAAGATCAAGCCGGTAAATACCTCGTCGTCCCAGGATCTGACCGTCGCCTCGAGGAAGGCGGGAGGAGTGAAGGTGTCGTAGGCCGGACCTGAAGGGGGGTTCTCATGGAAGTCCACCCGGTCGAAGTCGCGCCACTCAACGGTCAGCGAACCGAACACCGGACTGTTCACCATGATGCCCCGGTTCTCGCTGTTCACATCGTTGCTGCCGGTGAGGAAGTACTCCCGGCCCGACCTCAGCGTCACCCGCGAACCCCGGCCGTACCGCTCGATGGAAGCGATCTGGCTGAATTCGATCTCCAGGTCCATGAACTCGTCCTCGCCGTCGAGCACATCGCTGCCCAGCCGTTCGTCGGTATCCCACTGGATGAGTCCCTCGAACTCGCCGAGCCGCGCTTTCACCACGCCGTACAGGGGAACCCCGAAAGTCCGCTCCAGCCGGGTCGGAGTCGGCATGAACTCGACGGCCTCGATCCCGCTCCAGCGCAGTTTGACCTCGCCCAGTTCGATATCCAGAACGTGGATGGTGGCGCCGATATCGGACGAACCCCCCTCCAGCTCGATCTGCTCGTCGTTCTTCAGGGTAAGGCGGACCCAGTCGCCCCCCATCATCTCCAGGCGGCGGATATCCCCGAAGTGACATTCGAACTGATGATCGTTCAGGAAATTATTCCTATCCCAGAAGGTCCGACCGAAAAGGGTGATCCGCGGGCGGTTGAAATCGCGATTCTGCTGGTCGTAGATATCGTCGACCAGGCGGCGGTGGTCCTGCAGCTCCGACCGGAAGTGATCCAGAACCGTCCTGGTCTTGGTGGAGTTGAACATATCGATCCAGAAGAGCTCATCGTCACCCCAGCGGATCGCTCCCTGCAGCGTGTCACCGTTCCGCAGGATCACCCTGCCGTAGAGGTACCCGGCATCACCCTGGGCCGAGGCCCGCAGCGGGGTGCAGAGAGCCGCGCACACGCACAGACTCACCACCGTTACACGGGTCCACTTCATCATGGTGCCACCTCGCATGTGTTCTCGGGTACGTGCAGATCGACAACCCGGTGATCCCCACGCTCTGGTATACGGATGGCTGTTGTCGCAGGTTGCCGCCGGTTCGTGTTCCGTCCCGGAAGCAGATCGGGTAAAACCACCAACTGCGGCTACGGCCGCGCGGCCGGAGTGGTGGAAGGTGTCCTGAGTGATATCTACGAAATGTTGAAACAAATACCGGACGGCATCCGTTTTCGGGGGAGAGAAGCATGAGGAGGGGATATGCGAAGCGTCCGGATACTGGGTGATTTCGAACAGCTTGTTCTGCTGGCGGTGATCCATCTCGGTGATGACGCCTATGGCATCACGATCGCCGAGGAGATCGAGAACCGAACCGGCTTCCGGGTCGTTCACGGTTCGGTGTACACGACCCTGAACCGGCTGGAGAACAAGGGCTACCTGCGCTCGCGCCGCGGGGATCCGCTGCCGGTACGCGGGGGGCGAGCGCGCCGCTGTTATACTGTCGAACCGGAGGGTCTGGAGGCGCTGCACGAGATGCGGATGGCGCTGAAGCAGATGTGGGCCGGCCTGGAGCCGGAGCTGGGGCGGCCATGACCGGAATGGGTCCCTTCGCGCATCTGCTGACGGGCCTGCTCGGACTGGTCCTGCCGAAGAGCGAACGGGAAACGGTCCTCGGCGATATCACCGAGGGATTTACCGAACGATGCCGGGACCGTGGACCGATCAGGGCGCGCCTGTGGCTTCTGGCGGTGATGTTGACAGTCTTCTTTTCCTACCTGACTGCCCGGTTCTCGCGGGAACGGCTGAGGGAATCCTCGGCGGTCCTGGCCCTGCGCCGGCAGGAGCGCCGGAACGGGGGGGAGAACCGGACTGCGGGCGGGGGAGCCGGTCTCCTGGAAGGGATCGGGCAGGACGTCCGGGTGGCGCTGCGCATGTTCCGCCGATCACCGATCTTCACCCTCGCCGCAGTGGGTTGTCTGGGGCTGGGGCTGGGGATCAATACCGCCGGATTCACCTTCTTCTACGCCATCATGGTTCGGCCGCTGCCCTTTCCCGAGCCCGACCGTCTGGCCATCGTCTTCGAGTACGGACAGGGCGCGACCCGGGTGGGACCCAGTTTCCCCGACTACGCCGACTGGCGCGCCGGGAACCGGTCGTTCAGCGAACTGGCGATCTACTCCCGCTCCGCCGGCACCCTGAGCGGGATCGATCAGGCCGAACGGATCGAGGGCGCCCGGATCTCGCATACCCTCTTCGCCGTACTGGAGGTCGAGCCCGTCCAGGGCCGGGGCTTCTCGGCCGCCGACGACGAATCCGGCGCTCAAGCGACGCTCCTGCTCAGCCATCGGTTCTGGCGGGGGAAGCTCGGCGGGGATCCCGACATCATCGGGCGTGCTGTTGCGCTGGATGAGGAACCGTACACCGTCATCGGGATCATGCCGGAAGGCTTCAACTTTCCCGAGAATTCCGACTACTGGATTCCGGTACGTCTCAGCCCGACCTCGAACCGGGGCAGCCGCAGTTTCTCGGCCGCGATCGGCCGGCTCAGGCCCGATGTGTCGCTGGATCAGGCCGGGACCGAACTGCAGGGAATCGCCGCCCGGCTCGCCGCGGAGCATCCCGAGACCAACGCCGAAATGGGGGTGGTGGTCCGATCGCTGGCCGACGATTTCCTCTGGGGCCGGCGAACGCCGGTCGCGATTTTTTACGGCGCGGTCTGCTTCCTGCTGTTGCTGGCATGTGCCAACGTAGCCCACCTCATGCTCACCCGCGCCTCGTCCCGACGCCGCGAGATCGCCGTGCGGATCGCCCTGGGAGCGAGCCGGCCGCGCCTCATCAGACAGCTCCTGACCGAAAGCCTGCTGATCTCGCTGGCGGCCGGAGGTCTGGGCCTGATCCTGGGAAGCCTTGGTCGCGACCTCTACCTGGCCGGCGTCCCGGAGCAGTTCCCCTATTACCTGCGGTTCGATCTCAACCTGCCGGTGATCGCGGTGATGTCGGGCATCGTCCTGCTCACCGGTCTGCTCTTCGGCCTGGCCCCGCTCTCTATCTCCCTGCGGACCGACATCACCCGCGATCTCAGGGACGGGGTGACGATGGTCTCACCGGGACCGAGGAGGAACCGGGGGCGGTCGGTCCTGATCGCGTCCGAGAGCTGTCTGGCCTTGATCGTTCTGGTGGGAGCCGGACTGATGCTCAAGAGCCTGGCCAGGCTGCGCGCCGTGGAACCGGGTTTCGATCCCCGCCGCGTCCTGACCATGGAGATCGAGCTGCCCCGCAGCATGAGCGGGGATCTCGAGCGGTGCCGTTCGTTCTTTTCTGAAGTCCGGGAAGGGGTCGGGGCCCTGCCGGGGATCGCGGCGGCCTCGAGCGTATCGAACCTGCCGATGGGGCGCTCGCAGTGGCAGGGCCGGGTCTCGGTCGAACGGCCCGGTGGTCAGCCGCCTGAGGAAGTGCCGTGGGCGGTGGGACGTTCGATCCAGCCGGATTATTTCGAGACCATGGAGATCCCGCTGCTGCAGGGCCGGGAGTTCGATGAGAGGGATGTGGCCGGCGGGGCGGTCGAGGCGATCATCATCAACCGGAGTTTCGCCGAACGCTACTGGCTCGACG
>CAYSYY010000061.1:0-526 GCA_964435265.1 uncultured Gemmatimonadota bacterium | reverse complement strand
CGACGGTGACTGCCTGGGCAGTCATATCAAATACGGCTCACCCGACTCCGAATGGCCCTGGATGCAGATCGTGGGCGTGGTGGGCGATGTGCAGCACTACGGACTCGACTACCCGATCCAGTTCGGGTACTACCGGCCCTTCTCCCAGACCACCTTCCACAAGATGACGCTGGTGGCCAGAGCGCGGTCCGATCCCCGGGACCTGGCCGAGGCCGTCCGGGTCGAAATCGGATCAATCGAATCCGACGCCTCGGTCTGGGACATCCGGACGATGCAGCAGGTGATCGATTCCAACCACTGGGAACCGATCCTCTACGGCCGGATCTCACTTATCTTCGCGAGCATCGCGCTCATCCTGGCCGCTCTGGGCATCTACGGCATGGTTTCCTACGCCACGGTTCAGAGCACGCGCGAGTTCGGGCTGCGGCTGGCCCTGGGAGCACCGACCGGAGCGCTCCTGCGCCTGGCGCTGGGACGGGTGGCGGTGCTGACCGCGCTGGGGCTCGGAGGAGGGCTCCTCGTTTCC
>CAYSYY010000060.1:11675-12180 GCA_964435265.1 uncultured Gemmatimonadota bacterium | reverse complement strand
CGGCACCGGCACACCGGCGGCGGGAGGAGGTCCGGCGCGGACCTCCGGGATCGGGTGAGCCGGCGGCGTTCTCCCCGGAGGGGGATCAACTCACAGCGCGGCCAGGACGATAGGAGGAAGACTATGGCGCGAGACTATCGATGAAATCCTGAATCTTCGCCTGGAACTCCTCCCGGTTGATCTGCGGAGCAAGATGGCCGTAACCCGTCGGGAGGGTGTACAGCTCCGCCGCCGGCAGGGCCGAAGAGAGCGTCACGGCATCCTGGTGATAGGGATCGTCCTCGCTCGAGACGAGCAGCACCCGCCCCGGCCAGGCGCCGAATTCATCAGCGCCGTATCCGCCCTGTTCGTTGAACCGCCAGACGAGTTTCAGGAGCCGGCCGATCCGTGCCCGGGTGAAGGACCGATCGAGCATCCCGGTCATCATCGCGTTGGCGAAGCGCCGCCGGTCCTGGACCTCGGGCGGGATCTCCCGCTCCAAGTGTCCCAGCCGGCCCAGCTTCCG
>CAYSYY010000060.1:6481-11665 GCA_964435265.1 uncultured Gemmatimonadota bacterium | reverse complement strand
GGTTTGAGGAGAGCGAACGGGATACACTTCAGCAGGACCATGGCCCAGGTGCGGCATCGCTCGACCTGCGGTGCCAGGGTGTTGGTCAACACCAGCCCCTCCGCCCGGTCGGGATGGCGGCGGAAGTAGAGCTGGCCTAGGATGCCCGAGAGCGACTGCCCCATGACGACCACCCTCCCGATCCCTTCGCGATCGAGAATGTGATTGACCGCCCGACCCATCTCGCCGGGATCAGAGAAGGGGGTGATATCGACGATGACCATCCGGTTCCGTTCCTCGAAGCCCAGGATGGTCTCGTACAGCAGCTCGATCCCGCCCCACCCCCCGGCGAAGGTGAGGATGGTCCGCGCCCCCGTCCCGCAGACGCAGCAGGACACCGGAACGCCCTCGACCGGGACGACCTGGATCGTATGCGCAGCGAGGAAATCCCGGAAACGGGCGGTCTCGGAGGCCGATACACCCTCCAGCGTCTCCAGCCAGTCGGGAGTCTCGATCATGTTCAGTCTCCGTTCTCCGCCGTCTCCGGCGCCGCGAAGCCGTGCCGCAGGATATCGGCGAACGCCTCCAGCTCCTGCCTCAGCATCTCCATGGGGAGCGTGAACAGAGGCCGGCCGGCCATGACGTTGGCTTCGAAATCGAGGTGATGGGTCAGGGTGAGGTAGTCGAGGAAACCGTTCTGCACCTGCAGCAGGACATAGACGAGCTTGTCCACTTCGATCTCCGGTCTGATCCTGCCGTTGCGCTGCTGTTCGCGGAAGAGATCGCCCAGCAGTTCCTGCCCCCGCTTGAGTGTCTGCCGCAGCACGTCGCCCAGGACCACGTTGTCGGTATCACGGGTGAGCCGGTATCCGAAGTAACCGACCAGGGGGTAGGTGTTGTCCTGCTCGGCGCAGGCCAGGTAGAACCTGACCCAGGCGTCCAGAATATCCCGGATCGGTTCGGAGAAAATCTCCTCGAACAGATTGCGGGTGAGCTGGCCGGCGTACTCGATCAGGTAGGTGTACAGCTCCTTCTTGGACGCGAAGTAACGGTAGAAGCTGCCTTTCGCCAATCCCAGCTTCTTAATGATCCCGGTCAGGGAGACATCCCGGTAGTCGTGCCGGACAAATTCCTGCAGGCAGGTATCGATGATCTCCTTCTGCCGCTCCGGGCTCAGGTTCAGGAAGGTCTGCTGGGGCATGATCACCTCGATCAACCGGCCGTGATCATTCTGAAAAGTAAAGCGACTTAACGGTCGCGACTCATGAGTCGCTTACCAACATAGCGTCAGCAGCCACCGGCGTCAATCCCACCTGGAGTAATCGAGAAAATGCAGCTGGTGTCATGTCGCTATGTCACGTGACAGGTGTCGGTACCGAGAGTGACGCTGCGCCCGCCCGACCAGTTTTACCTGCGCGCCCGATCTGCTCCCGGTCCGGTCTCGATCCGGTTCCAGTTCTCGATGAGATGGCGGATAACGCGAATCTCACCGGTCTCATCCGAGGTCCGGACTTCGTAACAGCAGCCCTCCCGGATAACCGCCGGAGCGAAAGGTAGGGTCAAGGAATAGAGGTAGTACCCCTCCGGTCCGAAGATCTCATAGGTTTCTGCGGTGCTCTCATCGAGCACCGATTTGAGCCGCCGCACGTAGATCCGGCCGAGATCGTCAGCCAGCAGATCCCGGATACAGGGGCGACGATCGGGCAGATCGGCCGCCACCTCGATATCGGAGCGGGTCCAACCCAGACGGGTACGCTCACCGAAATCAGTCACGATGCGATCTATCTCAGCGCGGCTGATACGCTCCCCGGCACCCTCCCGGGTGATAATCAGATCGATCTCGCCCGACCAGCCGGCCCGGTAGAGACGGTAGTCATAGCAATGGGCGAAGACGATCCCGCGCTCTGCCAGATCCGCTATCCGGACGTGCGGGGAGTAATCGTGCATGATCGTCAGGCCGCCACCCAGATCACGAAAACCGGGGAAAAGGCGTACCCGTCCGGTTATCTCACCGGCGGCGTCAAGCGTCACGACACCCAGATCCCAGCCGCCCGCGGTGACTACCCGGCCGACGAGCACGATCCGATCCCTCGAATCGGCCAGCACATCGTGATTGAAGATGGGCAGAGTGAGGCGCTCGATGAAGACTCCGGCCGGATCGAAGCAGTGGAGCATCCGGTACCCCATGACGCAGATATTCCGGTCCCGGTCCAGGAAGACACTCAAGGGACGCTGAAACTCACCGGGCCCCTCCCCTCTCCGGCCGATGGTCTGCACATAGCCGCCCTCGCGATCGAATATCAGGAGTCTCTGATTGCCGGCATCGAGGATATAGATGTTCCCCGCATCATCCACCGCGACATCCCAGACCTCATAGAATACCTCTCCCTCCACCGCTTCGTTCCCCAGGACCAGGTCTTCACGCAGATCGAAGGTCAGCCGGCCGTACAGGGGCTCAGGCGGATTCCGGATGAGCCTGATGCCCTCTTCCTGCTCGATCCGGCCTCGCCAGTGGGGTTGCTGCTGGGTGTAAACCGACCGGGCAAGAGACAGCGACAAAAGGAAGAAGCAGAGCTGGGATAGAAAGGGCATTCGCGCCGTCACGAACCGGTTCCTTTGCGCACGGGAAGCTACTGGTTCAACGACGGCGCAGTGGATCTGGTTGGCCGGTACCCTCTATTCAGCCCGCAGGCTCTCAACCGGGTCGATGCGCAGGGTGCGCCGGGCCGGGATCAGGCAGGCGACGAAGGCAACGGCCGCAAACAGGATAACCGCCCCGGCATACGCAGCAGTATCCAGGGCCTCGGCCTGGAAGAGGATCCGCCGGACCAGACCGGTCGCGGCGGCGGCGCCGGTCAGACCCAGCCCCAGACCGATCGCGACCAGCAGGTACCCCTGACGCAGCACCCGGCCGATGATGTCGCTCCGTCCCGCTCCGAAGACCATGCGGATGCCGAGTTCCCGACTGCGTTGGCGTACATGGAAGGTGAGCACGCCGTACAGGCCGATCGCCGCCAGGATCAGGGCCAGGGCGGCGAACAGGCCCATGGCCAGGATCGTCGTGTGGAAGCCGCCCAGCTGATCGGCGATGATCTCCTCGTAGGTGGCGGGGTAGGCCAGCGGCAGATTCCGGTCCATACCCCGAATGATCTCACGCACCGGCCCCGCCACCGCCGAGGCGCTGTCGGTGCCCCGCACGAGGAGCTGCATCTGCCCCGAGGTCATGCGGGCATACGGCATGTACATGGCCCGGAAGGGATCGCTCAGCACGCCGTTCAGACGGGCGTCTCCGACGACCCCGATGACTTCGAAGGGCGTCTCGCCGGTGAAATCCACCGCCACCTGCTGCCCGATCGGATCGCCGTCGGGGAAGAGTCGCCGGGCGGTATCCTCGCTGAGGATGATCTTCTGCGCCGCCTCACCGCTGTCGGTGGCATTGAAATCACGTCCCTCTATCAGCGGCATGCGCATGGTCTCAAAGTAACCCGGGGGAACCCAGCGCGAGAGAGCCGAAACACCGTCATTGACCAGGACCTCGGAGCCCGAGAGGGGATAGACACCCCAGTCCTGATACGGCTGGAGAAGGGGCGCCCTGTTGATCATGGTCGCTCCGGCGACCATGGGCAGAGCCCGGATGTGATCGAGGAGATCGGTGAAGAACTGCTGAAGCTGCTGTTCACTCTGGTAGTCACCGCCCGACAGTGTCAGTCCGCAGGTGAAAAGATCTTCATGGTCGAAGCCCAGATCCACCCGACCGACTCGGACAAGACTGTTGATGCACAGACCGGCTGAAATGAGCAGCACCACCGAGAGCGCCACCTGCAGGACCACGAACCCGCCCCGCAGGCGGGTGCTCTGAACGTGTTCCGATACCCTGGTGGTGCCCGCCAGGCGCCCGGTCAGGTTCGCGACCGATCCCCGCAGAGCCGGTACGACGCCGACGAGGATACCGGTCACGATCGAAACCCCCAGGGTGAAGAGGAGGACCCCGCCGTGCAGCGTCGGCGGTTCGAGACCGGCCTGCCCGCCGGGGAGAAGGTGCAGCAGCAGGCGCAGGAGCAGCCAGGCGACCGCCACTCCGATTCCCCCTGCGATCACCGTCAGGGCGAGGCTCTCGGTCAGCAGCTGGCGGACCAGACGCGACCGCGAGGCTCCCAGGGTCGATCTGACAGCCAGTTCGGGGAGCCGTTTCTGGCCCCGGGCCAGGAAGAGACCGGCGGCATTGCCGCAGGCGATCAGCAGAACCAGGACGGTGGCGATGAGCAGGGTGTAGAGGACCGGGCGGGCGTTGAACATCAGAAAAGCGCGCAGGGGCAGCAGGACGATCCCCTTCGCTTCGTTCGTATCGGGGTACTGCTCGGCCAGACTCGCCGCGATCGCCCCGAGGTCGGCCTGCGCCTGCTCATGTGAAACGCCCGGGCGCAGGCGCCCGACGAGCCAGTGACTGTGCGATCCACGCGAACGATCGAATGGGCCCTGCCGGTCGACCAGGCTCCAGATGTCGGCCTCGAGCAGGAAGTGGTAGTCGGCCGGGAGTATGCCGATCACGGTGATCGGCGTGCCGGCGACCGAAATGGTACGGCCGACGAGGTCGGGCGAGCCGCCGTAACGGTTCTGCCAGAAGCTGTAGCTGATGATCACGACGGTGGGGGCGTCCGGTTCGGCTTCTTCGGGCAGGAAGCTGCGGCCGGCGACCGGTTCCACGCCGAGGGTGCGGAAGAAGTTCCAGGTCACCCAGCCGACTTCGGCCATGATCGGTTCACCCTCACCGACCATCGGGATGGGTTGGGTGAGCGTGGTCGTCGCCGCCAGGTCCGCGAAGGTGCGGTTCTGATCGAGGAAATCGTAGTAATCCACCCGCGAGACCGGGCCGGACGTGTTACCTAAGTAGGTCTTCAGGCCGACCACGAGCCGATCGGGTTCGGGGAAGGGCAGGTCCCGGGTTACCAGGCTGAACAGGGCCGAGGTCGCCCCGATCCCGAGGGCCAGGATGATGATCACCACGATCGAGAAACCGGGATCGGCCCGCAGGGCGCGCAGGGTGTAACGCAGATCGTGGGCCAGGATACCGAGGTGAGAGCCCACCCGCTCGGTGCGGACCTTCTCGGTCACCTGTTCGATCCCGCCCAGCTCCAGCTTCGCCTGCCGCCGGGCCTGATCCTCAGGGATACCGGTCTTCATCTTCTCCTCCACGATCATATCCAG
>CAYSYY010000060.1:0-6381 GCA_964435265.1 uncultured Gemmatimonadota bacterium | reverse complement strand
GGCGTTTCGAGAACCCGGGTGATGGCACCGACCACGGTCGCCCAGTTCTCTTTCTCCTGGCCGAGCCGGTGCTCGCCGGCCGTGGTGAGCCGGTAGTACTTCGCCCGCCGGTTGTTCTCCGACTCCCCCCACTCCCCCGCGATATACCCTTCCTGCTCGAGCCGGTGCAGGGCCGGGAAGAGCGAGCCCGGTTTGACCTCGAACACCCCCCGGGTGATCTGCTCGATCCGGCGCGAGATCCCCAGACCGTGCAGCGGTTCCAGGGTCAGGGTTTTCAGGATGAGCAGGTCGAGCGTGCCGCGCAGCAGGTCGGCTTTGCGTTCTGTCATGGTATCACTCCGTCAATTCCTTCTATTCGTTCCGCAGGGCCCGGACCGGATCCAGACGGAGAACCCGGCGAGCCGGCAGAAGGCAGGCCAGCAGAACGACCGCTCCCAGGAAGAGGGCGGCCCCGGTGTAACTGATGCCATCCCAGGATCCGGTCTCGAAGAGGAACTGCCGGACGAAACCCGCGGCGGGGTACGCTGCGATGATCCCGATGACCAGTCCCAGGCCGACCAGCGTGAAGCCGCTCCTGATGATCACGGCCATCAGAGCCCGGGGTGTCGCCCCCAGAGCCAGACGAATGCCCAGTTCGTTGCGTCGCCGGCTCACCTGGTAGGAGAGCCCGCCATAGAGCCCGATAGCGGTCAGCAGGACACAGACGACGGCCAGCACACCCAGGGTGCACAGAATGATGTTGAGACCGGCGAACTCCCGATCGCAGATCGACTCGAAAGACTCCGGCTCGGATAACAGGGCCCTCGCATTCAGGTCATGGAGAACCCCGCGTACCGGTTCGGCCAGGGATTCAGGAGCGTTGCCGGTCCTGACGGCCAGCCGCAGCCGTGCCTCGGGCCAGATGGAATACGGGACATAGATCGCCAGGCGGGGCTCGGTCCGCAGGCTCTGCAGGTGAGCATCGCGGACCACGCCGACAATCCGTCGCCTTCCTCCCCCGTGCAGGATGATGCGACCGACCGGATCCTCGCCCGGCCAGAAGCGTTCGGCCAGCGTCTCGTTGATGACCGCCGTAGCCAGTGAATCGGAAGCCCCGACGGCAGAGATGTCGTGCCCTGTGAGCAGCGGCATGCCCATGGTCTCGAAGTACCCGGGGAGGATCATCCTGGTCAGGGCACTGAGAACGTCGGCGGACGATTCCGGCCGGGGAAGATCAGCCGGCCAGACTCCCCAATCCCCGTGCTGATCGGCGATCGGCAGCTTGTCGATGGCACCGGCCGAGACCACTCCCGGCAGGGCTTCGATCTCATCGATCAGCGTCGAGAAGAACTCCCAGCGACTCGTAACGGAGGGATAATCATCAGGAGGAATCTGAATCGTGGCGACGAGCAGATTGCTGGTCTCGAATCCGGGATCGACCCTGACCATCCGGGCCATGCTCCGCAGGAACAGACCCGTCAGGACGAGCAGGACGATGGAAACAGCCGTCTGAAAAACGATCAGACCATTCCTGGCCCGCATGCCGGCACGACCGGGCGAAGACCGGGACGAGGAGCGGAGATGATGCTGAAGGCGGATCCCGGCACTCTGAACCGCCGGGGTGATGCCGATGATGAACCCGCAGAGGATCGAGGTGACGAAGGCGAAGAGGAACGCTCGTCCGTCGATCTGAGGCAGACCGACGCCCAGACGATCGATTTCGAGGAATCGGATCAGCAGGGCGAGACCGATCCGGGCGATCACGACGCCCATGACGCCGGCCAGCAGGGTGATCAGGGTGCTTTCGGTCAGCAGCTGGCGCACCAGACGGGACCGCGAGGCCCCGACCGCGGAGCGTACGGCGATCTCCGGCCGACGGTTCTGCGCCCGGGCCAGCAGGAGTCCGGTGACATTACTGCAGGCGATCAGGAGAAAGAGCCCCATGCTCATCAGGTAGAGCAGAAGCGTCTGACGCACATCGGCGACCATGTAGTCGTGCAGGGGTTCAAGCCGCAGGGCCTTGTCGGTGTTCGAGGCGGGGTACTCCTGCTCGAGCGCGCGGGAGACGGCCTCAGCTTCGGAACGGGCCTGTTCGAGGGATATACCGGGGAGCAGACGACCGACGATCAGGAAATTGTGCTGATCCCGGCGTCCGGCCCACTCCTCGCCGAGCCGGAACGGTACCCAGAGGTCGGCGTCGTTCAGGAGGGTGAAGCCCGGCGGCATGATCCCGACAATGGTCCTCAGCTCGCCACTGACGTCAAGATCACTGCCGATGACCGCCGGATCGGCCGAGAAGCAGCGCGACCAGAAGGCATGACTGATGATCAGGGATTCCCTGGCACCCTGTTCGTCATCGGGTCGGAAGCCACTGCCCCGTATCGGTTGTACCCCGAGGGTGGAAAAGAGATTCCACGACACGGGCGTCAGGTCGGCGGCCAGAGGACCTTCAGAAGTCATGACAATGACCGGTGCGGTCGATGATCCTGTCGCCGCCAGGTCAGCACGGGCTGCCAGCCGCTCCCGGAAATCCACGAAATCGTGGGCGGAAACAGTTCCCAGCGTCGTGACTCTGGTCCGGTAGTATTTCTCCCCCAGAACCAGACGGTCGGATTCAGGGAAGGGCAACCGGCCGGAGAGGACAGTCCGTACCGTACTGAAGATGGCCGTTGTCGCTCCGATGCCCAGAGTCAGGATCATGAGCGCTGAAACGGTGAGTCCGAGGCTGCGCCGCAGGCCGCGAAGGGCATAGCGAACATCCTGCCACATGATGTCCAGGTGGAAACCGATCCGCCGTTCCCTGACCTTCTCCGTCACCTGTTCCATCCCTCCGAGTTCACGCCGGGCTGCGGCCCGCGCCTCTTCAGGATCCATCCCGGCCGTTACCTTTTCGCGCACGAGCAGATCGAGGTAGCCCTGCAATTCCTCCTCGAGATCCCGATCGAGTTCCTCTTTGGCGAAGAGCGATCGGAAGCCACTGATGATGTGCGGCAGGATCGGCACGGGGATCTCCTTTGACGTGGATCCGGACACGTATAGAAAGTCTATATGTGCTCCTACAGGGTTTCTATACGAAGCGTTCCGTCAAAGGTTACACCCGGAATTGCGGCTTTCCGCTCGCCTCCTCCCCGACCATTTCACACCGGCCACCTGAAAGGAGCCTGAGTCCCCGGTGCAGGCACGGTTTCGGCCGGCGCCGGGGCCGGATATGAACTCAGACTGCGGCCGGCGGTGTACCCCGGCAGACTCCCGACAGATCCGGATTCGAACGAGAGCAGGAAAGGAGCGTGCAACCTTTCCCGACAATACATCGTTTTATACTTCAGTGCGATATACCTCAGTGGAGCATGATTGGAGGTTGCCATGTTTCGGACGGTACTCAAGAAGGGCAGTATGGAACTGCTCGTCCTCAGCTTCCTCACCGACCAGCACCGTCACGGCTACGAGATCGGCAAGCTGATCGAGAAGCAGTCGGGGGGCAAACTGCGATTCCGCATCTCCTCACTCTACCCGGTCCTCTGCCGCATGGAGAAACGGGGCTGGATCAAGGGACGCTGGGTCGAAAAAACAGGTGCCCACCGGCGCCGGTATTATCACCTCACCTCCCGCGGCGAGGCCATCCTGACCGAGCAGCGGGAGTACTGGGAGGAGTTCACTGCCGCCGTGAACACCATCCTGGATGCAAACAATGCCTGATCACAGAGCGTTTGACAGCGACAGGCCAGATCGAGGTACACCCGATTTCAGCCAGCTCGTCCGCGACCGGCTCCCCCTGCCTGTCCTGGCCCGTCGCGATGGCGATTCGGTTCTCGAGGAAATCGCCGCCCAGATGGAGGATTGCTACCAGGACGCCCGCGTCGGAGGAGCGACTGAGGATGAGGCCATCGCGGCCGCCCTCGAACTCATCGAGGACTGGGATGCCCTGGCTGGGGATATCGTCAGCACCGTGGGAACGCACCGCAGCGCTGAGGCTGACCAATGGATCGAGGACCGGGAGGAGGAGCTGCGCGCCAAGGCTGGCCGGTTCGGCGAGGCGCTGGCCGATCTGGACCGGGATCTACGGCTGGCGGTACGCATGCTGCTCCGGCGACCGGGCTTCACCGTTATGGCCATACTCTCACTGGCCGTCGGGCTGGGAGCGGCAACCACCATCTTCAGCCTGACCAATGGACTACTCTTCAAGCCGCTCTCGATCGAGGATCCGGAAAGCGCCGTCATCGTGTACAAGGGCGAGGGCGGCAATCACTCCTATCTGGATTACATGGTTCTCAAGGAGGCCTGCGAACCTTTCATGGAGCTGGCCGCCCGGGACGAGTTCTTTTACGGGCAGAGTTCCACGAAACCTCTCTTCCTGCGTGCCGGTCCGGTCGCCACCCGGATCAAGACCGGTATGGTGACGGGTAACTACTTCTCCCTGCTCGGCATCCGGCCGGCGGCGGGACGGCTCCTGCTGCCTGACGACAACCGTACCGAAGGTGGCCGCGCCGTCGCCGTTCTGAGCTGGGATTTCTGGCAGCGCCAGTACGACGGTGATGTGAACGTCGTCGGTCGGGAGGCCGACCTGAGCGGCACGATCTACACCATCGTCGGCATTGCCGAAAGGGGCTTCACCGGCACGATTCACGAGAGCAGCGTCGATGTCTGGATCCCGGCGGTGATGAGGCGGATGGTCGACGCCCCCGAAGTGAGGTATGACATCGTCACCAGTGATATGAACTGGGTTGAGATCATCGGTCGCCTGCGACCGGGGATCACGATCGAACAGGCTCAGTCAAGGCTCGATGCGGTCGTCACTGCCTCCGACCGGCTCTCCGAGAGCCTGAAAGAGCACACCGCCCGGCTCAAGCCCCTGGGAGAAGCCGCCATCGCTCCCTGGCAGCGGGATTCCACCATCACCTACCTCACGGTCCTGATGCTGGCCGTCGGCCTGATGGTGCTCGTAGTCGGAGTCAACGTCACCAATCTCTATGCCGGGCGTCTCGAGGAGAGAGGGGTTGAGATTTCGGTCCGGCGGGCGCTGGGGGCCGGTAGCGGCACCCTGCTGCGCCAGTTCCTGCTGGAATGCGGACTCGTGACCCTGGCCGGCGGTGCCGGCGCCCTGATCCTTTCGATCTGGTTCGATGACGTCGTCTTCACCATGCTGGCGCAAGGCCTGGCACTCTCCGGGACAGCCGCCGATGTCACCCCCGATCTGCGGGTGCTCGGTTTCACCCTCGGTCTGGTCTTTGCCTGCACCCTGGCCATGGCGTTCGTCGCCGCAGTGCGCAACCGGCAGGCTGACATCTCCCGCTCCCTGCGACCGGGGGATGTCACCATCCGTACCAGCCATCGGTTCCTCACCCTCCAGAACCTTTTGGTGGCAGGCCAGATTACCCTCTCTCTCGTACTGCTGACCGGCGCCGGTCTCCTGCTGCAGTCGGTCATCCACCTGCAAGCGCAGGATCCGGGACTGGACACGCAGAACACCTTGATCGTTTCAGTCGACAATGAACATCTGCCCCTGGATGACCAGGCCGGGGCCGATCTCTATAATCGCATCCTGGAACGTATCAGGGGAGTACCGGGGGTAGAGGCGGTCGCCATCACCAGAATCCCCCCGCTGGCCGGCCGCACCTGGAGCATGACGTTGATCTTTGAGGGATACGAAGCCGCCGAGGGCAAACGGACGGGAGCCAGGGAGAACTTCGTCGATGCCGGCTTCTTCGACATGATGGGGATCCGCCTGCTGCAGGGACGGGGATTCACCGGCGATGACATCATCGGTTCGGAACCGGTAGCCATCGTCAACGAAGCCCTGGTCAGAAGGTACTGGCCCGAGACCGATCCGCTCGGCAAGACAATCGAGTGGTGGTCATCCGATGGAAAGGGTGAGGTCTTCCGCGTGATCGGAGTGGTAAACGATCACTTTTACGCTCATCTCAGAGAGGGTGTGCGACCGGTGGCGTACTACCCGATTACTCAGTATTTCCTGAAGAATCCGGTTCTCCTGGTGCGCACCACTTCCAATCCGTATGAGAAGATCTCCATCATCCGGGCCGCGGTACGCGACATCGACCCGCGCCTGAACCTCTGGAACGAGATCAGCTTCGAGGACCAGATCCGGGCCACCGGTTCGAAGGAGCGGGCTGCGACGATCCTGCTCTTCACCTTCGCCGGGATCGCCCTGCTGCTGGCCCTGATCGGTACCTACGGTGTCATCGCCGGCTTCGTGACCCGGCGCCGGCGCGAGATCGGCATCCGGATCGCCCTGGGCGCCCGCAGTCAGGAAGTCATGCGCTACATCATCGGTCGGGGCATGCGGCTGGTGGTCATCGGCGTGGTCGCGGGGCTGGTCCTTTCCCTGCTCGCCACCCGCATCCTCGCGAGCCTGGTCTTCGGGATCGGCACGACCGATCCCGCTAC
>CAYSYY010000059.1:0-12185 GCA_964435265.1 uncultured Gemmatimonadota bacterium | reverse complement strand
CAGGACGCCCCCCGCGGAGAGAACCTCCCGCATGCTCCGCAGGGCCCGGACGATATCGGCCTCATCGAGCAGGTGAGGCAGGGAGGTGGAGAGGCAGACGACGGCATCGAAGGTACGGTCGAAGATCTCGGGGAGCTTGCGGAAATCGGCCCGGAAGAGGGGTATCGAGGCATCGACGATCGCCTCTTTCGCACTCGCCACCGCCAGCATGGCCTCGGAGATATCCGACCCCCACACCTCGACGCCGAGGGAATGCAGGAGGATCAGATCCTCCCCCGTTCCACAGGCGCAGTCGAGCACGCTTTCGATCCCGGAGGCTTCGAAGAGGTCACGAAAGAACATTCCTCTGACCTCCCGATCGGGCAGGCTGGGATCGAGCTGGAAGAGATCGTAGCGCTCGGCGAAGCTCTCGTACGGATCAGCGGCCATCGGCGTTCCCCTGTTTCGAATCCGCCCGGAAAGAAGCAGGTGCGGCATAGCGATTCAACATAGTATTGTTGGTGCCGGTTCACTGCCTCCACCCTCACCCCGGAGCCCGATGGATACGCTCGAACTGGAGATCGGAACTCCCGAAATCGTACCGGACAGAGCGCCGGTACTCACTCTTCTCGGTATCCCCGACGAAGGCTGTTTGCACGACGACGTCCAGGCACTAATGGAACGGAGCTATACCCTTTTCGGTGAACTGGTTGACGGTCGTGGACTGGTTCAGGCGATCGGGACCGACGAATTCGCCGGGGTGTTCCGGGGCGGCGGGACCAACGATCCCGACACCCCGCTCGAACACATCTTCCCCCGGGCCGAGGCCCTGGCGCTGTACGCCGTCACCATCGGGGAGGGGATCAGCCGCGAGATCACCCGGCTCTTCGAAGTCGGGGAGTACGCGGCCGGGAGCGTACTTGACGCCGTGGCTTCGGCGGGAACGGAGCGGCTGTCCGAACGGGTCGAACAGGCCTGGCTCCAACAGACGGGGCTCAACGACACTCCTGATGGGAGTCGGGCAACACTGCGCTACAGTCCTGGCTACTGCGGGTGGCATGTTAAAGGACAGCACGCCTTCTTCAAGGTACTCGAACCCGGCCGGATCGGGATCGAGCTGCTGGAGAGCTCGCTGATGCAGCCGACCAAGTCGGCCACCGGGGTCATCGTAACCGGACCACGCCATATCCATGTCTTCGATCCCGTCTTCCCCTGCTGTGCCGCCTGCGCCTATCCCACCTGCCGGGAGCGGATCGCGGGACTGCCCCGGGGTGGGAGTGACACCGCGGGACAACCGGAGCGGAGAGGGCCATGAACCGTGATGCACGGATGGAACTGATCTCGGACGGACTGCAGGCCGGCCGGCACGAGGAGGTGCGACGGCTGGTGGAGGAGATCCTGGCCGCCGGAGCGGCCCCGGAGGCCGTTCTGGACCAGGCCCTCATCCCCGCCATGGGCGTGGTGGGGGACCGCTTCCGGGCCGGTGAGATCTTCCTGCCCGAGGTTCTGATCGCGGCCCGCGCGATGCACGCCGGGCTCGATGTGCTCAAACCCCTGCTGGCCGCGAGTGACACCCCCCGCCGCGGCACGGTCGTGATCGGCACCGTCCGGGGTGACCTGCACGACATCGGGAAGAACCTGGTGGCGATCATGCTCGAAGGGGCCGGCTTCGAGGTGGTGGATCTGGGCACCGATGTGGCTCCCGACGCCTTCATCGATGCGGCCGAACGCGCCGGAGCTCCCCTCATCGCCATGAGCGCCCTGCTCACCACCACCATGACCGAGATGCAGAACGTCGTTACCCGCGTGCACGAGCGCGGACTCGACGCCACACTGAAGACGATCGTCGGCGGAGCGCCGCTCACGGCCGCCTTCGCCGCGAAGATCGGCGCCGACGCCTGGGCTCCCGACGCCCCGACCGCGGTCGAGGAGGTCGTGCGGCTGATCGGAGCGGCGGGATAGGGAGATCGCCCATGCATCCATTACTAGAAAGGATCGCGGCGGGCGAGGTCATCGTCTGCGACGGAGCCATGGGCACGATGATCCAGAGCGGTCCGGGGTATGAGAAATGCCCGGAGGAGATCAACCTCTCCTCACCCGAGATCCTAACCGGGATCGCCCGCGCCTTCATCGAGGCGGGGGCGGAGATCGTCTGCACCAACACCTTCGGCGCCTCGCCGATCAAGCTGGCTGCAGCCGGACTCGAGGCGCGCACCGAAGAGATCAACGCGGTCGCCGTCAGGGCCGCGCGCGCGGCCGCCGGAGATCGCGCGCTGGTCGCCGCCTCGTGCGGGCCGTCGGGGAAGCTACTGATCACCGGCGAAGTGACACCGCAGGCGCTGGAGGCGGGTTTCACCCGCCAGATGACCGCCTTGGTGGAGGCGGGCACGGATCTCATCATCATCGAGACGATGACCGATCTGGTCGAGGCCATGATCGCGGTGCGCGCCGCCCGCAACCTCGATCCCGACCTGCCGGTCGTGGCCACCATGACCTTTGATCCGACTCCACAGGGCTTCCGCACCATCATGGGAGTTGCAGTCGAGGACGCCGGCACCCAGCTCCGCACCGCCGGCGCCGATCTCGTGGGTTCCAACTGCGGATACGGCATGGCGACCATGGTGGAGATCGCCCGGGAGTTCCGGCGCACCACCGACGCTCCGCTCATCATCCAGCCCAACGCCGGTCTCCCGGTCCTCGGTGACGACGGGGTCGTCTACCCCGAGACACCCGCCTCTTTCGCCGCCCGGGTGCCCGACCTGCTCGAGGCGGGAGTAGCGATCATCGGCGGCTGCTGCGGATCGACTCCCGACCACATCCGGGCGATCCGGCAGGCCGTGGACGAGCGGCGGACGGCATCATAACAAGTACACCGTTTCGTCATGAGGTAACGTATCGATAGGGCCGAGGCTTTCGGCCGGCCAGGCACGAGGAGGACTAACCATGGCTCAGGAGCGGACGGCCCGCGACAGCATGGGCGAGATGCGCGTGCCCGCCGAGGCGTACTGGGGCGCCCAGACGGCGCGGGCGATCGAGAACTTCCCCATCTCCGGCATGGGCCCCCTGCCCGTCTTCGTGTGGGCGAGCGCGATGGTGAAGTGGGCTGCGGCGAAGGCGAATACCGATCTCGGGATCCTGGAACCGGAGATCGGCGCCGCCATCCAGCAGGCGGCAGAAGAGGTCATGGCTGGCGGGCTGGCGGAAGAATTCGTGGTCGACATCTTCCAGGCCGGCGCCGGCACCAGCCACCACATGAACACGAACGAGGTGCTGGCCGGCCGGGCCGCGGAACTGCTGGGAGGCGGGCGCGGCGACTTCTCGCGCGTGCATCCCAACGACCACGTGAACTTCGGCCAGAGCACTAACGACGTCATCCCCACCGTCATCCGGATCGCCGCCCTGAAACTGAGCGCCGAACTGCTCGCGAACCTGGATCTGCTGCAGGAGGCTCTGGAGGAGAAGGGACGCGAATTCGACGACATCCTGAAGAGCGGTCGCACCCACCTGCAGGACGCGGTACCAGTGCGCCTGGGCCAGGAGTTCGCCGCCTGGGCGGCCGCCATCGGCCACAACCGGGACTGCCTCGCCCAGGCCCGCCGGGGCTGCACCGTGCTGGGCATCGGCGGCTCGGCCACCGGGACCGGCCTCAACACCGATCCCGCCCACCGCACCCTGGTCTGCCGTCTGCTCGCCGAACGCCTGGGGGAGGAGCTCACGCCGGCCGGGGACCTGCGCGAGGCGATGCAGAGCATGCTCCCCTTCGTGCAGCTCTCGGGCGCGATCAAGGCCCTGGCCGTGGAGCTGGGCCGCATCTGCAACGATCTGCGGCTGATGGCGAGCGGCCCCACCACCGGGCTCTCGGAGATCAACCTGCCCCCGGTACAGCCCGGTTCGAGCATCATGCCGGGCAAGGTGAATCCGGTGATCTGCGAGATGGCCAACCAGGTCTGCTTCCAGATCATGGGGAACGACCAGGTCATCACCCTGGCGGCCCAGGCGGGGCAGTTCGAGCTGAACGTGATGATGCCGATCCTCGGCTACAACCTGCTCTGGAGCCTGCAGATCCTGGCCAACACCCTGGCCGTACTGACCGTGAAGTGCGTGCGCGGCATCACCGCCAACCGGGAGCGCTGCGCCGAATACGCCGCCCGCACCCTCGGCCTGGTCACGGCGCTCAATCCCTGCCTCGGGTACGACGCCGCCGCCGAGATCGCGAAGGAAGCGATGGCCACGGGGCGCGACATCGCGGCGGTCCTGCGGGAGAAGGGGATCCTCAGCGAGGAGCAGATCACCGCCATCCTCGATCCCCGGGCCATGACCGAACCGGGGATCCCCTCCTGCCGCGAACCCGCTCCCGAACCGACCTGGCGCCGGCTCGAAGAACTGAAGGGATCGGGTGGCGAGACAGAGGACGATCGCCCCTAACGTTCGCTGATATGATACGTCCGAGAGTCGGATATACCGGCACAGCTCTCGGGAGAATAGTGATACCAGAGGCGGCGGGCGCCGTCGCCGGGATCACTCTGCGCGCAGGGCCTCGACCGGATCCACCGCGGTCGCCCGGCGGGCCGGGATCCAGCTCGCCAGCAGGGTCACCGCCGCCAGCCCGCCGGTGACGGCGAGGTAGACGACCGGGTCGCCGGGATTGACACCGAAGAGCATGCTCTCCAGCACCTGCATGGTCGCCCACGAGATCCCGAGCCCTCCCAGCAGTCCGATCGTGAGCAGCACCACGCCCCGCCGCAACACCAGACGCCTGACATCGGCCACCTCGGCCCCCAGGGCGAGCCGGATACCGAATTCGCGGGTGCGCTGCGATACCGTGTAGGCCACGACTCCGTAGACACCCACCGCCGCCAGCACCAGGGCGACGACGCTGAAGATGCTGAAGAGCCAGGCGTAGAGGGGCACCTCGAAGTTGCTCTCCTCCACCACCTGCTCCATCGTATGCACGTCCAGCAACGGCAGGTCGGGATCCTCGCGCCAGATCGCATCGCGGACCGGTGCAGCCATGGCCAGGGGCTCCAGCGCGGTCCGCATGACGAAGGCTCCGCCCGAGACCACCCCGGGCTGCAGCGGCCGATACACACAGGGGCGCGGGGTGCGGTTGAGGTTTCGTTGATAGACATCGCCCACCAGTCCCACCACCTGGAACCAGCTGTCGGCTCCGGCCTCGCGGGTGAAGCGGATCCACCGGCCCAGGGGATCCTCCCCCGGCCAGTAGAGGTCGGCGAATAGTTCATTGACGATCGCGACCGGTGTGGCGTCGGCGTACAGGTCGTAGGCGGCGAAATCGCGCCCCTTCCGGAAGGGGATCTGCATGACCCGGAAGTACCCCGGCATGATGGCGCGCACGTGGGCGCTGGTGCGGGCATCGGCGTTGGGATCCTCGGTATCGTGGTAGACCCGCTGCATCCAGTTGGATCTGCCCATGGGCAGATGGGAGATGACCGAGGCGTCCTCGACCCCCGGGATCGCGCGCAGCCGGTCCAGCACACTGGAGAAGAAGAGGGTCGGTTCCGGACCGCTCCGGTACCGGCCGTCCTCGAACTCGACCGTCACGGTCAGCACGTTGGCGCGCTCGAATCCGGGATGCACCAGGCGGGTCTGCATGAATCCCTTGATCATGAGCCCCGCCGCCACCAGGACCACCAGGGCCAGTCCCACCTCGAGCACGACCAGAAAGGAACGGAACCACCCCATGCGGGTGCCGCCCGAGGAGCGGGAGGTGCCCTCCGCCAGTCCCTGGTTCAGATCGATTTTCATGGCCTGCAACGCGGGCACGAATCCGAAGAGGATGCCGCAGAGCCCGGTGATGAGGATGAGCCCGGCGATGACCGCGGGGCTCATGGTGAAGGCGAGGTAGGAGGGGAGCTCGACCGGGATCCCCCGGAGCACCAGATCGCGCCCCACCCATCCCAGAGCGATCCCCAAAGCGCCTCCCAGCAGGGATAGCATGACGCTCTCGGTCAGGAGCTGGCGCATGACCCGCCAGCGGCCCGCGCCCAGAGTGGCCCGGATGGCGATCTCGCGCTCGCGGGCGGCCGCCCGGGCGAGCAGGAGGTTGGCCACGTTGGCGCACGCCAGCAGCAGGACGAAGCATACTATCCCGTAGAGGATGAGGACCTGTTCCCGCATGAATCCGACCAGATCGTCCTTGGTCCCGCGCAGGAGCGGCCCCAGACCCTCGTTGGTTTCGGGATGCTCGCGGGCGAAGACGGCGCTGATGGCGGCCAGGTCCTCGAGGGCGTCATCGCGGTTGAAACCCTCCCCGAGCCGGCCGATGCAGTCGAGAAAGTGGTACCCCCAGCCGTGGCCGGGAGCGGGGCGGAAGGCGGTCCAGACATCAGCGTTCTCGGGGAATCCGAAGCCCTGCGGCATGATCCCGATGACGGTATGGGATTCGCCGTTGAGGGTGATCGTCTCACCGATCACCCCGTCCTCGCCGCCGAAGATCCGCTGCCAGATCCCCCACCCCAGCATCGCCACCGCCGGAGCGCCGACCTCGCAGTCCTCATCCCGGATGCCGCGGCCGGCGATCGGCTCGATGCCGAGCACCTCGTCGAGCAGCCCGCGGGTGACCGCCGCTCCCTCGAGCCGTTCGGGCCGGTCGCGCCCGATCAGTGCGTACCGCTGGGCATCGAGCGCGCCCAGCGCCGCGAAGGTGTGGTTGTTGTCGCGCCAGGCCGCGAAATCAGGCCAGGCCACCGAGGTGATGTCCCACTGCCGGGCCGGAGCGGTCTGATAGACGTTCACCAGCTTCCGGGATTCGGGGAAGGGCAGCGGATCGATGAGAACCTCGTAAAAGAAGGTGAACATGGTGGCGTTGGCGCCGATCCCGAGCCCGAGGCAGAGCACGGCCGTGGTGGTGAAGAGCGGATTCCGGCGCAGCATCCGGAAGCCGAAACGGATATCGTGAAAGAGTGCTTTCACACCGATTCCCCCGAGCGCCCCTGAGAGCGGCGACAGCGACGGGCGATCACCGATAGCCCACCACCTCTCCCTATCACGACGTCAACGGGGTCCGGAGAGTTGCAACTGAACACGGCGGGGAGTATCAACAGCCGGCCGGTTCCTCCCCGTACCAGGCGGTGAGAGGTGTCAGCTGTCCCTGACGAGGTAAGATCCGCGAGCCCGGTAGCGCTGTTCGCGTTCCCGGGCGATCCGCTCGGCCAGGTACATCTTGATCAATGACTGGTAGGGAACATCCTGCTCGTTCGCCAGAGCTTTCAGCTCTTCCAGCATGGCCCGGGGCAGACGGAGCGAGATCGTCGCGGTGGAGGGCTTGAGCGCAGGGAATGCTCCCGCCTCCGCTTTCCCCCAGTCGAAGAAGTCAACGACATCATGAACGGCCCAGAACTCCCTTTCCTCCTCCTCGATCGAGAAGGTGGGGAGATCCTTTCTACTCGGTTTCATCCTGCTCATACAGGCTCCGTTCCCGGCGACACATGGGGCGCGCCGAAATGATCCGGACGCGCGCCTCGCGGATGGTGAAAACGACCGTGAGCAACCGCCCCGAGCTGGTCTGTCCGAGAGCCGCGAAACGCCGTTCCCGATCGGAGTGCCCCGGATCGGCGGCTACCCGGATCGTCCGGTTGAAGAAGACCTGCTCGCATTCTCCTCGACTGACCCGGTGACGCTGCCAGTTCTTCCCGGCATTACCGGCATCCCATTGAAAGCCGGTGCAGGCGGCGAGTTCCTCCCGGATACCGGACATAGAAAATGTATATTATAGCCATATACATTTGTCAAGGGATCACCACCGGGCCATCTCTCCCACTCCGGAAAAATCAATGTTTCCGCACCATTCTCTTCCCGACTTTCATCACCTGGGAAGCGGAACCGGAAAGCTGCTCCGGCACGCCCGGAGAGTTGCCCTGTCGTACCCGGAGAGTTGCCCTGTCGTACCCGGAGAGTTGCACCGGCAGGCCGGGTATGGTATCAGCACTCAGACGGGACCGGCCCGGCGGCCGGCCCTTATAAGCAACCTGCAGGCGTGAGGGTGAAACCGGGAGATGACCGAACTCAGGCGCGAACTCACCCTCTACGGCCTGACCATGGTCGCGATCGGCTCGTGCATCGGTTCGGGCATCTTCCTCACCCCCTCCCAGATCGCCTCGGAACTCCCCGCCCCCCTGCTGATCCTCTGTGTCTGGGGGCTGGGCGGTCTGATCACGCTCACCGGGGCGCTGACCTTCGCCGAACTCGGCGCCATGTTCCCGCAGGCCGGGGGAGTGTACGTCTATCTCAAGGAAGCCTGGGGGGAACTCCCCGGTTTCCTCTACGGCTGGGCCTACCTGCTCATCATCACCTCGGGGGCGATCGCGGCGCTGACCATCGCCTTCGCCCGCTACGTGGGATTCATGATGCCGCTGGGTCCGCGGGGAGTCACGGCCGTGGCGATCGGGGCGATCGTAGTGGTCACGGTGGTGAACATCGTGCGGGTCAAAGCGGGGGAGATGTTCTCGAACATCTTCACCGGTCTCAAACTGCTGGGGGTGATCGGCCTGTTTCTAACTCTTCGCCAGTGGGACCAATTCATCACTTGGGGGGGGTCCGGGTCTGTGTGGTGGGGGGCTGCTGGGGGGGGGGGCGGCCCACCCGGCCCCCCCCGCCGACGCTCCTCACGCCGTCCCCGGAATCCGGCACCACCCCCCTGCTGGCCGGATTCGGCCTGGCCCTGATCGGGGTGCTCTGGTCCTATGGGGGGTGGCAGCACGCCTCGTTCGTGGCGGGGGAAGCGCGCGATGCGCGCCGCACCGTGCCGCGGGCGATGATCGTGGGCGCGGTGGTGGTCGCCGCGGCCTACCTGCTGACCAACCTCGCCTACCTCTTCCTGCTCCCGGTCGGGGAGATCGCGGCCTCGGCGAGCGTGGCGGCCGACGCCGTCACGACCGTCATCCCCTTCGGCGGCACCGTCATCGCGGTCGTAATCGCCATCTCGGTTTTCGGCACAGCCGGCATCTACACCCTCTCGGCACCACGCATCTACTACGCCATGGCCGACGACGGTATCTTCTTCCCCGCTCTTGCCCGGGTGCACCCCCGCTTCCGCACCCCGGTGAACGCGATCCTCACCCAGTCGGTCTGGGCGGTCGTGCTGCTGCTCTTCTGGGGAACCTTCGAGGACGTGATCACCTACGTGGTCTTCACCGACTGGATCTTCTTCGCCCTGACCGGGGCCGGGGTCCTGATCCTGCGCCGCCGGCGCCCCGGGGCCGAGCGCCCCTACCGGACCTTCGGCTATCCCGTAACCCCGCTCATCTTCATCACCATCTCGGGGCTGTTCGTGGTCAACACCCTGATCGAGCGTCCCCTGCACGCCTGGATCGGTATCGGTTTCCTCGGACTCGGAGCGGGCGTCTACCTCCTCTTCCGCCGCCGGCTCAAGCATATGGGGATTACAGGCTGATCGAGGCAGCTCCTTTTCAACTCACACCGGGCGATCAGTCATCAGGATGACACCATCGACTCGAATTCTTGAGATTTCTGGACTACAGCCCTCGTAGGAGCCTTCGTGTAAGTTCTACGGTCGAGGCGAGGAACTCCTCCTGCTCCATGGCTCCCACGGCAGCCTCCAAAGCCAAACGACACCCCCGACCAGCAGGGACAGCAAACTCCATCCGCATGAACTCCACTGCTTCGGCGGCTATCGCGGCCGTCGCCCGCCGGACCTCATCACGTGATGAACGACCATCGAGTATCTCCCGCATACGATGCTCGACGTCATCAGAGGGACAGCCGCGGAGAACACGCACAATATCGAGCGCATCCTTGGCAACTCCATGCGCTCGTTTCGGTACGGTGAGGCGATCCATGATCTTATAGGCCTTGGAAACAACGAGTGCAGCGGGACCTGCAACGAGAATGTCATGCTGTCTTACATCAGTAGATTCAAGAGAACGAATGGTCATCGGATCGTGATCGAAAAGCGCACCCTCGAGCCCTCGAACTTTACGTGCTACCCGATCCTCATGAGGCGGGATGCGCGCGGCTCGGCGCCCAAGCCCGCCTACGGTGTCCGGAACGAGCAGATCCACGACAACAGGAGTCGGCACTCCACCAATGTCCCGGCGGGTTACCCAGACACCGACCGAGGATGCAGACTCTGGTTGAAAGCCGGCTTTCCTCATGCAGCCCGCAAGCTCCGGTGTGTCGGCGAGAAGTTGGGGACACAGCCCGATATCGGCGTCTGTTGTATACGGCGTAATGGAAAGGCCGCCATCGCCGGCTCTGAGGTATACAGCCTGTGCACCGACAAGGACGATACCCACTCTCTGCTCGCCCAAGGCGTCAAGGGCATCTAAAAGGACCTGCCGGGCGATGACATATTCGTACGGTGGCACCGTCAAGGGGCTTCAATCCCCCCCAGATCCTGCCAGCTGCTCCGATTTGACTGGAGCCAACTGAGAAGAGCCTCCCCCTCCTCCGGCATGCGATCCGGGCCACTCAGACAGTCCGCGACGATCTGTGCTGGCGGAGCGCAAGGCACGGCGACTTCCCATTCATCCCGCTCCCAAGCTGTGGTCCACTCGTATAAAGTTGAATCGCGGGGAGTCAGTATGAATACATTCCCCGTCCCCGTGGCCGGCGAGATATCGAGTGACTGCGCCGCCATATCAGGATCATCTACAAAGCAGACCAGCCTGGAGGGTGAGGAAATCGGCGCATATCGATACGCGGCGAAAGAGCCTGAAACAGCGAAGGGGAATACAGTACTCTGGAATGCCTTCGTCCCCATCATGTCTAGAGTGTGTGCGGCACCACGGGGATCAAGGTATAAGTAGCCCCGGTTTGAGCTCAGCAGGGTGTAGTCCTCCGCCCATCGACGCACAAGGCCGGAGCGTTCTACCGCCATAATGGGACCTCGCGATGCCCGCTCAACAAGATTCTCACGTTCAAGTAGAGCGATAATTCGTGAAAGATATGACAGCGACACCCTACTCCTGGCAGCGACTTCCGTCAGCGTCAGCGGTTCATCCGCCAATATCCGATCGCACAGCGTCAGTACAATCCGCCCGGCCGCAACTCCTGAAAGACCTCTCTCAGGACCCTTGCCGGGAAATGGATTAACGTCGGCGCCATGGTCATGCAGAAACAGGGCCGGATTCGTGAGAGCCACCCGCACATTTCCGGTGACGTCCGCGTAATTGACTCCTTCTGCTTCAGCAAGCTCCCGGGATCGTCGGGATAAGAAAGGAGCAAGTATGAGGAAATCTGTTCCCGGTTCCAATTCCCTCAGCTTCTGGATGGACGCCCGGGTGGCTTGAGGTGAACCATCTCGCATGATTTCTATTGTTATATCTGCGACCCGGCCGTCGATGGCCGATATGCTGAGAAATGATTCTGTTATCCCCTCCACTCTCGATCCTGTTCTGGTCACCGGACCGGGCGACGACAACGTCCACCCGGTCGGGAGTCTGCTTTGCAGCTCGTTGAGAACCTTGCGCAGTGTTTCCGCTTCTGTCGGTGGGTTCTTATCCATAAGTAATATTATGTAGAGGAAAAATCGATCACTTGTCAATATTTAATTATTTGTCACGTGGTGGCAAATGCCTAGTATTGGCATATTATCGCATAGTACATCTCGTACCGAGTCGAAATTCTCGCCAAATCCCGGGAATATGGTATCTCTTCCTGTTCGAAAGCGCGAGACGGCATGTAAAAAGGCCATAGCCGTCACGACTGCCACCCTCTCCATCGGTTCCTTCATTGAGGTCATCATTACCATCTTGTGATTATTCGCCGATCGGTGATCCTTCTGTCTCCGATCAGGGCGCCGAGCCACAGACATAGACGACGGTGCCATCGGCGTAGACCGCGAACATCCAAGCGCCGCCATCCAAGCCAAATCCATCTCGTACATAGCACAGCTGGACATGGTCAGAGTGCGATTCGGCGATGATGTCGCCACAGGATCCCAGACATCCGAGGGCGTTCTCGGCTGCCCAGACAACACCCGGGATCTCGAGCAGAGCGAATCCCAGAGCCTCCAGATTGAGGGGACGTCCGGCCAGAAGATGGGCGCAGTATCCCGGTCCCTGCAGCGATTGCGGAGTCAGATCATAGCGGATCAACAGAGAATCGAGGACCGCATTCCCGGTACTGAACTTGTCGCCCGCCAGCCAGTTCGAGATCCAGACACCGATCCACGGTATCGTCGGATCGATCCCGAAAAGGATGTCCTCCAGACGGGGGGATTCGAA
>CAYSYY010000058.1:0-12223 GCA_964435265.1 uncultured Gemmatimonadota bacterium | reverse complement strand
GCCGATCGCCAGGGCGGTCAGATAGACCAGCCGCGCGGCCCGCTCCATCTTATCGAAGTCGACCCGGTCGACGGTATCGGTCGGCTGGTGGTAGTCGCTGGTGGTGCCGCAGAAGTACCACACCGCCGGGATGCCGTACTGGATGAAGGGGTAGTGATCGCTGCGGAAGAAGAACCGGTCGCGGTGGGCGGGATCCTCGTAGCGGTAGTCGAAGGCGAAACCGATGGAGCGGTCGTTGACCCGGTTGATGACGGCGTCGAATTCCGAGCTCAGCTTGTTCGATCCGATCACGTAGAGACTGTCCGGAGCGTTCCGGCAGAGCATGTCCATGTTCAGTTCGGCGCTGATATTCGCGACCGGCACGGGACAGTTCTGCACGAAGTACTGCGATCCGTACAGTCCTTTCTCCTCACCGGTGTGCCAGACCAGGATGGTCGAACGCTTCGGCCGCCGGAGTATCAGCGCCTGTGCGATCTCGAGCATCGACACCATGCCCGAGCCGTTGTCGTCGGCCCCGTTGTAGACCATACCCTCGCGCGCCCCCAGATGATCGTGGTGGCAGCTGAGAACCACATACTCGTCCCTGAGCCGGGGATCGGAGCCCGTCACCAGGGCCACGACGTTCTCCGATGTCTCCACCCGCCGGCTGATCCCGATCTCGATCTCCATGGTGCGGCCGCGCACACTGCGGGCGGGGACCGGTCGCTCCTCCGCGATCTGCACGAACAGCGCGCTCAGGTCGGCTTCCGTGATTCCCAGGATCGCGGCGGCGGCCTCATGCCGCAGCTCGGCCCGGGAGAAGCGGTAGGTGCGTCGGGAGGTATACGGGGCTTTGAGCTCCTCGGCCGGGAGGACGTATCGGGAGGGGACGAACTCGTCCCCCCGTTCCCGGAAACCGGCCTCGCGCCCGGGATCGATCACGGTCAGCACCGCGGCCGCTCCGGCCCGCTGCAGGGCGCTCATCCGGCCCCGCAGGGCCCGCCGGCCTTCCGGGGTGGCAAGCGGGTGCGAGTCGGGGATGACCGGATCCAGAACCACGACGATTCGGCCCTGTACCTCGACCGAACCCAGCTCATCCCACTCCAGCTCGGGCGCCCGCAATCCCAGACCGGCGAATACGATGCCTCCGCTCACCTGCGCCGCTTCGGTGATCCGGCCCGGGATCCCGAAATCGGAGGGGAAATGGAACTCGGTCGCCCGCGTTCCCTCCCGCACGATGAGCCGGGTCGCGGCGGGATCGGCCTGCGTAACCTCCAGGGAGATCGGCTGGTACCAGGAACCGTCGGGCATCAGCGGCTCCAGTCCGTAGCTCTCGACCAGGTGAGCCAGGTAGCAGGAGGTGATCCTGAGTTCGGGCGAGGGGGTGTCCCGACCGGCGAATTCGTCGGCGGCCAGGAAGGTGAGATGATGCCGGAGCTCATCGACGGTGATCGAATCCACCGCCCGGCCCGATCCGGCGGGGTACCGGCCGCACGAGGCGGCGATGATGAGCAGCGCGATGACCGGAAGCGATCGTGAGGTACGCATGGCGGCGGCTCCTGTGAGGGGAGTCGGGGACTCCTGTTGGCAGGCTTCAGCTACTTCTGTGTATACACCGGCTGCCGATATGCTTCACGGGAATATCAGTCCCGGGACGGCCGGCCTGATCTCATAGACGGTGAGGATGTAGGCGTCGGTATCAGGATCGGTCGTCTGGCAGAGGAACCTGCCGTGCTGCACGACTCCATAGCCGCGGGGCTGGCGTGAGTCGCCCAGATACTCTCCCTCCGGGCTCACAATCCGATACAGGTACCCTTCGCCGGCTTCTTCCCGCTGGATGACAGGCTCCCCGACCATCAACCAGAAGTAACCGGCATCGTCGACTTCGACTGTGGTCCAGGGAGCCCTGATGTCCGCCATCTTGAGGTTCTTCAGATAGGATTCGTAGAGATACCGGGTATCTTCTTCTGCCTCTTCCAGGCGTTTCTTGTAATAGGCTCTGGTGTATGCCAGGTCCTCCCGGGTCGGGGCCGTCGGCTCGAACTCGATCCGGATGCGGCGTTTCAGATTGCCCGTGAAATCGTAGATATCCAGTTGGGGGTCGAATCCTTCGCTGAACACGATCCCCGTATCCCGGTGATATCCCCAGGAGGGAGAGTACCCGAAACGTAAGGAATAGGTGGTCGCGCGTTCACGGCCATCAGGGTATCGGCGCATACCTGCAAAGCCCGTTTTCACCCGATCCGTCCGCCTCGTCCAGACGGTATCGCCGGCGGCATCGATAACAGTGGCCGATATCGACTCATACCTGCCATCCGATTCGCTGTCGGAATTATCCTCCAGGATCAGCATGCGGTTTTCGGTGAAGTGCAGGAAAAAACCCGGGAAGGTCGACATGTTTCCCGACATGGTCCTGACATCCAGAAACGTGCCGTCGGTCGAGAACCGGCTCGTCCGCCGATTCATTATATCGTAGACACTGATCACTCCTTCATAGATCTCCTGCAGACCCGGGAACTCGAACTCGCCCGGACCCTCACCCTGGCGGCCGATAGCGAAGCTGTACCGGCCCTGATCATCATATACCGAAATCCGGTGATCACCGAAATCGGCGACGAAGTAATTCCCGTCTTCATCCATCAGGAATGAGCCCGGCTGGTTGAACAGGGATTCCTCCCGTTCATCTTCCTGCAGGGTCAGGAGCGGCACGTACTCAAAGAGCTCACCCGTATATTTCGGCCCCCCCGTCGTGAGTGCGACTTCGATCCCCTCCTCTTCCAGAATCTGGAAGGCATGGTCCTCCTGCTGTTCCGGCGTCTTACCGCAATCGGCGACGAGAAGCAGCACGGTGCCGGAGGCAAGGCTCAGGGATCTCATCGATACCGGCAGGCGGGAAGTCATAATCCGTCACCTCGATAGTGCACCGATGCAGAAAAATACCGCTTGATGATATCACATTCCTCGGATCCCGTAAATCGGTCGGTGGGGCAGAGCCGGGCAGTACGGGTGGCCGGCGGGGATAGCCAGCAGGATGATCGCCGGTTAGAATACAGGCCGGGAAAGGAGACAATATGAACCGCAGAGCATTCGCTGTCCTCGCGGTCCTGCTGACGGCGGTGTCATCGGCAGCGGTGCTGCTGACGGTACCGGCAGCTGGTACTACTCCCGACACCCTTCTCGAAGGGTCCTACCGTTTCGAGCAGGACGGCTGGCTCTTCGTTCATCTCGAAGGCTCTCCGTATCAGATCGGCTACCAGAACGGCTCGCTGGCCGCGGAGAGCGCGAATCACTGGCTCACCAGCTACCTGGGGACCGAAGGGGTGTCACCATCTGAACAGACGCAGGCGGAAGCCGTCTGGCGCCTGATCCCGGAGGAGTATCAGCAGGAGATCGACGGCATCGTCGCCGGGCTGCAGGCGCGGGGCTGCACTGACTGGGACCGGTGGGATATCGTGGCGGCCAACGCCTGGGCCGACCTGGGAACGTATGAGGGAGGCTGCAGTGCCTTCATCGCGGCCGGCGAGGCCACGACCGACGGCCAGATCGTGGCCGGACATGTGACCATGTCCAGCAAATCCCGCGACTTCATGTACTACGTCATGTTCGATGTGGACCCGGAAACAGGCCACGGATTCCGCTACCAGAGTGCAGGGGGGTGCATCTGGAGTGGTGAAGACTGGTATCTCAACGACGCCGGCCTCATCATCACCGAGACCTCGCTGGGCAACCGGACCAGGGATCCCGGGGGAACCCCCCTCTTTGTCCGCATCAGGCAGGCCGTGCAGTACACCGACAGCCTCGATGACTTCATCAGGGTGATGACCACCGACAACAACGGGGCCTATCCCAACGAGTGGCTGGTCGGAGATGTCAAGACCGGGGAGATCCTCTCCCTGATGCTGGGCTGCCATGCCTGGGATATCAACCGCACCTTCAACGGCGTCTACCCGTCGGCCAACTACGCCTGGTATCCGAACTTCAGGCAGGAAGCGGGGCTCGATGTCCCGGCTCCGGATCCTCCTGCGAGTCGCCGAGCCGTGAGGTGGCTGGAACTCATCGACCGGTACGAGGGTCGGATAGACATCGAGGTGGGCAGGCTCCTCCTGGAGGATGACATCATATCCGGCTACAACCCCATCGGAACCGGCGGCGGCTACGACGGAAAAGTCACCTCCACCGGGCTCATGCGGGCGGGGATGCACATGTGGGCCCGCTGGGGCAATCCCGCCGGCAAGCCCTTCGACCTCGACGGCTATCTGGCGCCCCGCACACCGGAGTGGATCGCGAGCCGGCAGGAAACCATCACCGCCCTGCGGCACTATGTGGAGCGCACCCCGCAGCCGTGGACCTGTCTGGCGGGCAGGCAGGACTGATCTCTTCGACGGCACGTATGGCAGATGGTGACATGAGCATCGCCAACTCCAGCAGAGGCTGGATCTGAGATGCCGGATGCGTGGAACAGTAACCGGAGGGAATTCCTGAGGACGACCGGTCTGGGAACGCTGTCCCTGGCCCTGGCCGGCGGTACGGGCTGTACCGGGTGGAGCCAATCCCGCAGAGTCCCGAACTTCGTCATCATCTTCTGCGATGACCTGGGCTACGGAGATCTCGCCGCCTTCGGCCATCCCACCACCCGCACACCCCACCTCGACCGGATGGTGCAGGAAGGGCAGAAATGGACGAACTTCTACGCCGCCGCCTGCGTCTGCACGCCCAGCCGGGCGGCGCTGCTCATTGCCCGGCTCCCCATCAGAAGCGGCATGTGCAGCGATGTGAACCGGGTCCTCTTCCCCGACTCCACCGGCGGCCTCCCGGCCGGGGAGATCACCATCGCGGAAGCGCTGAAGCAGCTCGGGTATGCGACTATGTGTATCGGCAAGTGGCATCTCGGGCACCTGCCGCAGAACCTGCCGACGCGACAGGGCTTCGACTCCTGGTTCGGGGTGCCGTACAGCAACGACATGGACCGGGTGGCGGGTGAGGGAAGTCGAGTCTGGAGCGATCCGCAGGTGGAGTACTGGAACATCCCGCTCATGCGGGACGAGACCATCATCGAACGGCCGGCCGACCAGAACACCCTCACCAGGCGGTACACCGAGGAGGCGGTCCGATTCATCCGCACTCATGCCGACCGGCCCTTCTTCTGCTACCTGGCCCACACCATGCCGCACGTCCCCCTCTTCCGTTCGGCCGCCTTCCGGGACCGGAGCCTGCGGGGGCTCTACGGGGATGTGGAGGAGGGGATCGCCGAAGACACCCTCGTCGTCTTTACCTCCGACAACGGTCCCTGGCTCAGCTACCACGAGCTCGGCGGTTCGGCCGGACTCCTGCGTGACGGGAAGGGCACGACCTGGGCTCAACCCTCGACCTCCTGCCCACGCTCTGCTCCCTGGCCGGCGCCGGCATTCCCGCGGACAGGGTGCTCGACGGCGTCGATCTCTCGCCGGTCCTGAACGGCATGGGCGACAGCCCGCGCGAGGAGATGTTCTACTACCGGGGAAGGCGGCTCTACGCCGTACGCAGGGGGCTGTGGAAAGCGCACTTCCTCACCCAGCCGGGCTACGGCGCCGACCTGACCGTGACCGAGCACGATCCCCCGCTCCTCTACCACCTCGGTCGCGATCCGGGGGAACAGTACGACGTCTCGGCTGATCACCCCGAGATCGTTGCGGAGCTGGAGGAGATCGCCCGTCGGCATCTGGCCGGGGTGGTGCCGGGCAGAGACCAGCTGGCCGAGCGCGTTTAGTGCCCGTCACGCATCATCCTGGCAATAGCGCGGCGCCGTCTCATCGCGCCGGCGCTGGAGCACAGAGGTCGGGCGAATAATAGGCGAAATTAGACTTGTCCTGCACACCGCCCGACGATATTCTTTCGCCTGAGTTTCGCCTCATCTGATACACCATTCGATACGAAGGGGCTCATCATGGCCAATGAATTCGCCCATATCGAACTGATGACACACGATCCCGAGGCCGCGCGTCGGTTCTACGCCGAACTGTTCGCCTGGAACTGGCAGAAGCAAGAGATGCCGCAGGGCGATTACTGGGTGATCGATCCCGGCAAGGATCCCAAGGGGGGGATCATGAAGGCCCCGGAGCCCGAGATCCCGCCCCACTGGCTGGTCTACACCAGGGTCGATGACGTGGCGGCCACCCTGGAGCTGGCGCGGAAACTGGGCGGGGAGATATTCGTCGAGAAGATGCCCATCCCCGGGATGGGAGCCTTCGGGATCTTCAAGGATCCTACCGGCGGCGTCATGGCGATCTGGGAGCCCGGACCCGGTCAGGAGATGTGAGCGGCAGTCCGCCGGATGCGGCGACGTTCATCGCCGCCGCTGGCAGCGGGGGCAGAGGTGGGAGGAGCGCGATCCGACCCGGATGCGCCGAATGGGATGACCGCAGAAGGAGCAGGGCTCCCCTTCCCGACCGTAGACCCGCAGCAGCGTCTGGAATGAGCCGCTCCGGCCATCCACCCCGGCGAAGCTGATGATGGTGGTGCCCTCATGATCGATCGATCGCCGCAGCAGATCCTGCAGGTGGCCGTGCAGTTCGATGAGCTTGCGCCGCGCGATCGTATCGGTCCGGCGCATCGGATGGATCCGGCTCAGATGAAGGGCTTCATCGGCGTAGAGATTCCCGATCCCGGCGATGAAACGCTGATCGAGCAGGGCCGGTTTGATCATGCGCGCCCGCCGGCGGCAGCGGGCGACGAAGTCGTCGGCCGTTAGTTCGAGCGGTTCGGGCCCGAGCTCGGCGAGCCCGGGCTGGCGCCGGAGCTCGTCATCGGGGAAGAGCCTCAACCGGCCGAAGCGGCGGTAATCGTGGAAGCGCAGCTGCAGACCGTCGGCCGGTCTCTCCGCCCCTGACGGCTCCGGCGGACCTAGATCGAAGAGCACCAGGTCGTGGCGGTCGCGCGGTTCGTCGGCCGGGGTGAACCTGAACCGGCCGGTCATCTTCAGGTGCACCCAGAGGGTCACGCCGCCGGAGAGGGCGATGAGGATGTTCTTGCCGCGGCGGGTGATGCCGAGCACGGTACGTCCGGCCACGACCTCCTCGAAGGTCCGCCCCCCGAAGGCCGGGCTCATGACGACCGACGTCGACGGGGCGTGGTTGTCTACACGGATGAAGGTGCGACCGGTGAGGAGCGGGCGCAGACCGCGGACGACGGTTTCGACTTCGGGCAGCTCCGGCATCAGTCCCGGCCCGCGGGTTCTGCCACGAGAGCGTACAGGAGCTGATCGACCGTGCGGCCGTCCTTGACGGCGGCCTGCTCGAGCCGGGCTTCGCAGCGGAATCCGGTTTTCTCGAGCACCCTGACCGAAGCCAGGTTCCAGGGGAAGAGACAGGCGAAGAGCCGGTCGAGATCGAGCCGGGTGAAGGCGTACCCGGCCATCGCCCGGACCGCCTCGGTCATGATCCCCCGGCCCCAGCAGGCACGCCCCAGCCAGTAGCCGAGCTCGGCCGTCCGCCGGTAGATGTCCTCGCCGGGAATGAGGCCTATCCCGCCTACGGCCGCCCCCTCCACCTCGATCGCGAAATTGAGCACCGGATCCTGCCCTGCGTTCAGCTCGATCCACTCCCGGGCATCCTCGATGGTATAGGGATGGGGGAAGCGGTCCCGCAGGTTCCGCCAGACGTCGACATCGTCGGCGTGCCGGACGAGCGAATCCTCATCCCCCTCCCGCCAGGGGCGCAGCTTGCAGCTATCGAGCTGGATCTCCATGGAACACTCCGACACCATCGGGACAGAGAGGACTTCGAGGGGAGAAGATACGATACGCCCGGACCGCTGTCAGCCGCCTCGATAGAGCCGGTCGAGCTGGTCGACCAGGTCGATCCGCTGAGTGATCTCGACCGGCACCGGTCGGCCGTCGCGCCGGGCCGGTTCGAACCGCCACTGCTTGACGGCATCCAGTACCGTCCGGGCATAGATCGGTCGCAGAAAACGCAAATCGAGCGTGATCTTCGGGAAGGTCACCCGTCCCGACTCATCGAGGATGAAGGTGACGAGGATCTCGCCCCGCATTACGAGGTCCGCGTGAGGAGGGATCTGCTCGACTACGAGTCGGCCGGCGGCGGATTCGTCAGATCCCTGATCGGCGGAGAGCAACGGCTCGACCCGCGAGAGGATACGGGGAGGTGTATCGAAGCGCCCGCAGACGATCTGTTCGTACATCATGGGATATCGGAGCGGGCGGATTCGCTGCGGCATGTCATCAGACCTCAGCTGGAACCGCCAGATCTGGGTGACGAGAGCCTGCCCGCCGCGGGGCACCGTCGGGATCGGACGGAATGAGATGCCGGCGAGGTGATCCCTGACGGCCTGATCGAACACGCCGGGGGGAGTACCGGTGACGATCTCGGGCGGCGTGGTGTGGCCGTCGGAATCGATGGAATAGCGTACGGTGACCTCCCCCTCGACACCTGCCGCTCGGGCTTCGGGCGGGTAGAGGATCCTCGCGGTTCTATCGGCCTGGGGGAGTTCGTGCCAGGCATGCAGCATGGCCGGCAGCACGAAGACAACCACGACCATCAGGATGAGCGCAAGGGTGACGCCTCCCGTGATAACGGGAAGATCCGCACCGTACGGATATGTCTTCTCGCTCCGGAACCGACCGCGGGGACCATAACGGGCGAAGCGCATAGGGACCCCTCCTCGTGCCAGGGTTCCGCTTCTGTCATAGGTACGTGCCGGGCCGCAGGACCTTTCAGCACGTTCTCAGTATAGCATAAACAGATGTTCATTCCCTTTCGTCGATTGTACTGCCTCCGGTTGTATGAATAGAGAGGCGCACGCGGGGGAGCACAGGTCGACGCGAAGGACTACAGCATGGATGACAACCCCGATCCCACCCTCGGTTTTTCTTTCCATCGATTTGGTTACCGTTGGCACCCGCTTCTAACGGTGACCGCAAAGGGGGCCCGCCTAGGAATGATCTTCTGCCCGGGGCTTGTATTATGCCTCGGCGTGATAGTCAGCCTCGAGTCGGCTCCCCTTCATGCCCAGACGCCGGATAGATCCCTGCCCGAGCAGCGGATCGAGAACGATACCGGCATCAATGTGCTGCTCGATCTGGCGCACGACGCCAAATTCTTCACCATGTGGACCCTGCCGCCGGCTCTGCGCACCCACGGCCTGCGGGTGTGCGGCAGCCAGGAGACTCTCGATCGCGTCCTGCAGCCCGGCACTCCGCTGCGGGTGCGTCTGGGCGAGGGGCGGCGGCGTCCCTTCGGGACCATCCCCGCTCCGGCCTTCAATGTTGTCATCACCACCCAGGGTTCGGCCGAGGCCCAGGAATACACCCCCGACGAGGTCAGGGCGCTGCTGAATTTCGTGCGCACCGGCGGGGGGCTGGTGATCATCCCCGGCAACCGCAACCTCACCGATGAGGCGGTCGAACAGCTTCCCCTCGGCGTCCTTTTCCCCCAGATCGACGCCCGTCTCTCGGCCGCGACCGATTCGATCGACGGAGCGGCCGTGCCGGTCCTGGTGCACGGTCCCGACTGGCAGGTTCTGCAGTCGGGCACCGGCGGCTGGCCGGTACGCATCCGGCGCCAATTCGGCCGCGGACGGATCGTCTTCTATTCCTCGATGCGCCTGCTGCAGTGGGATCGGCAGATGTCCGAGGAGGAGATCGCGGACCGGCAGACCCGGCTGGCCGGAGCGGTCAAATGGGCGGCGACCGGCCGTGAGCCGGCGGCTGGGAGTCTGCGACTGCCGCAGGAGGCCTCGGGGGGAGGCCCGATCTACCCGGGCGAAACGAAGGAGATCGGCTCGATCACCGTCTTCTACGCCGCGAACCAGAAGCCTGAACTGCTGCGCACCGTGGACCAGGATCTGCCCGAGGTGGAGGGACTCCTCTACGCCTGGCTCCCCTCGACCCGTCCCGATGAACCACTCTGCCTGATCCTCTCGGCCGGCGGCGGGGGCGGTTGGGCGGTGAACGCTTATGAGCCGAAAGAAATCGGGATCATCAGTCTCGAGAGCGAGGGGGTCATCTCCGTCTTCGCCCACGAGCTGGCGCACACGATGAGCGGTCCCACCGATGACGGAGGGGACATCGCCGGGCAGATCCCGATCGGGAACCGGGGCGAGGCTCAGGCCGGGTGGTTCCAGGGCAAGATCGACGTCCTTTTCGGCGGCCCGGGGAAACAGCCGAACAGTCTCTTCACCTTTGATCCTCTCGGTTCGGCCCTCGACCTGGCAGCCGATCCGGCGGCCCTGCAGGAGCAGTGGGGGAAGGGGCGGGACTGGACCAAGATCTGGTGGGTCTGGCAGAAGCTGGACGACCGCTACGGTACGACCTGGTACCCGCGCTGGCGGTGGGTGCAGCACACCCGCTGGCGCGATGATCCCGACCGCCGGCTGACCTGGGACGAGATGGTCGAGGACATGAGCATCGCGGTCGGCGAGGATCTCTTCCCCTTCTTCCGCGCCATCGGCACCACCCTGGAGAAGGAGCGCTTCCCGCAGGCCGTCTTCGAGGGCGGAACCGTGGCCCTGCCGCCGGCGCCGATCGATATCGCGCCGGCCGGACCCGAACGGCTCGATCCGATCGGCGACTACCGGCAGCCGGTAACTCCGATCGACGCCCTCACAGCCGGAGACGTGGACCCCCGCGACCATCCCCTGCTCCACCCCACCCTGCGGGGCGGCCGCGACCTGACCCGCGAGGCGATCGCCCGCGACCTCTTCGACCGCCACCTGGCGGTCTACACCGACGCCCGGATCATCGAGACATACCGGCTCGGTTCATTCGAGATCGAGAGCCTGGAGGTGGAGCGCACCGCTCCCGACGGCTTCGTGTTCCTGGTCTCATACGCGGTGCGGCCGGTGATCTTCTCGCCGTTCTGGCGGTCGGGGAGCGGTCTGGCCGAGGGCGAGTGGATCCGGCACAAGAGCCTGCGCGTGACGGTGGGCCGCTTCGGCGATCGCCATCGTTTTGTGCGCTGGCAGGAAATCCGTCCCTGAGCGTATCCTCTCCCCGGCGGGATCTTGTGTTCCCGAAACGATCGGCGGAGGCCGGAAGGAGTCACGGGCATGGCGATCTGCGAAGTATGCGTCGATTCGGTCTCGGGAGCGGCCGCCGCTGAGGCGGGCGGCGCCGACCGCATCGAGCTCTGTGCCGGACTCGTGGAGGGAGGCATAACGCCCAGCTCCGGTATGATGGCTCTGGTCTGTGAAAGGTTCTCGATCGATACCGTGGTGCTCATCCGCCCCCGCGGCGGCGATTTCCTCTACACCGGGGAAGAATTCGAAGTCATGCTCCGCGACACGGCTGCGGCGCGCGAGGCGGGAGCGTACGGTGTGGCCACCGGCGTGCTGACCGCAGACGGCCGGGTGGATCCGGAACGCACCGCCCGTCTCATCGCCGCCGCCCGGCCGCTGAGGGTGACCTTTCACCGCGCCTTCGACATGACCCGCGATCCCCGCAAAGCGCTCGAAACGCTCATCGAACTGGGGGTGGATCGGGTGCTGACATCGGGGCGGAAACGAACCGTTCCGGAGGGGCTCGAGCTGATCCGCGAGCTGGTCGGGCAGGCCGCCGGGCGGATCTCGGTGATGCCCGGAGGGGGGGTGCGGGAATCCAACGTGCGCCGGATCCTCGAGCTGACCGGAGCCGGGGAAGTGCACTTTACGGCCTTCCTGTCCCGCGAGAGCCCGATGACGTTCCGGAATCCGGAACCGTTCATGAGGAGCACGGCGGTGCCGGGGGAGTACGACCGGCTGATCACCGATCCGGAGCGGGTGCGCGACATCGTGACGGCGGTCGGCGGTCTCGATTCTGCCATCGCCGGCAAGTAGATACTGTTTTCAATATTCACCGTTACGTATGGACGCTGATCGGAGAGCTATTCCTGCCTTAATCCGGGCGCAGCGAGGGCCGGCAGTGACTCCCGGACGAAGAGCGCCACGATCAATCCGGCCAGGACGGTCATGATCCCTCCCACCACGAAGGGCAGCTCGAAGGAACTCACCCCCGCCAGAGTACCGGCCAGCAGCGGTCCGGCCGCCACCCCAAGTCCGAAAGCGATGGTGAGGATGCTCATCTGCCGCACCGTCCGGCCGGGGATGCCGCGGTCGGCCACCATGGCGTAGACCGGCCCCACGATCATCGCCGAAGCCGCCCCGAGCAGGAAACGGTCGATCGAGAGCAGCAGGGTGGTGGGTGCGAAGCCCTGCAGCAGGGTCAGCGGAGCCATCAGGAACATCCCCCCCACGATGAGCCCCTTGCGCCCGATCC
>CAYSYY010000057.1:0-12377 GCA_964435265.1 uncultured Gemmatimonadota bacterium | reverse complement strand
CCGCCTCGAGACGATCATCGACACGATCACCTTCGATGTCGCCTTCGATCACCATGGCCGGCTCTGGGTGCTCACTTCGCTCCTGAATCAGGAGGAGCGCAACGCCCGGGAAGATGAAGGGAACTTCAGCGAGATGGTCAGGCTGGAGATCTTCAGCCCGGAAGGGGAACTTGTCGCGGCCCTGAGGCTCGAGCATTTCGCCGATCATATCAGCTTCGATCCGGCCGGCGATCTCTGGCTCATGGACAGCCAGTACGGTTTGAACGTACGGGAATACCGGATCACCTGGTGACCGTCGGCGGCAGGCTGTATCGCATACCTGGCGGAACACCCGGCAGCAGGACAGGCGGCAGCAGGAACGGGGGAGGACATCCTGCTCGGTAGTTTGGTATTACAGATGGAACGGGATAGCCTGATTTTTAAAGCGATCCGGCACTAGTTTACATAATATATCTTATACGACATTAATATGCAGCGGAACGGAATTCCCTACCATTCTTCGTAATTAGCCCGCCCGTGTCCACAAGCATCCCAGGAGGCGCTGAAGTGGAGAATGCCGGTACTGCAGGAACTTATCCCGAGACTTCCACCGCCGCTCTGGTAATTGATCAGATGTGCCCCGCACCAGGGATCGAATCTCACGTCACCCCCATCCATACTCCATTCGAAGGGCTCACAGTACATGTTCGGTCCGACCTGGCGGATCTGGAACTCCACCTGCGCGTCTTGGTGTTTCATGGAGCCCTCGTAATTCTGCTCCCATGGCCCGTAAGAGGTTTGATACGGATGATGGATCGTAAACGCGGAAGAATCACCCGATTCAGCTCTGAGGGTGTGCAGGCTGCCCTCATACAATCGCTCCCACTGATGATATCGCCCGTCCCACGAATATCGGACATCGGGATGATCGAAGAATGCAATGATGGCGAACCATTCATCCCGGACCTCTTTGAAGACCAGGCATTCATCCCGGGTTCGAATGAAAGCCTGGTTGGTCCGGTTTGAAGGTGTCTCCAGCGGCAGAACGACCTCGGGCATGGCCAGGAACCGCCCGAGGATCGAGCCGGGCGCTACGGGCTTCACCGGGCCGCTGCAGCCGATGACGAGAAGGCAGCCGACCGTACACAGGATCAGTCGCATGGCAAGATAACCGGGTGATGCGGGTGATATCGCCGTTATAGAGAAAACGCAGGATGAGGGCGGAACGTCTACCCCGCTGCGGCCGGTATCGCAGGCGGCGATAGTCGCCTTCGAGCCGCCAGGCGTCACCATTTCCCGGTCGGCGTCCACCCGTGGTTCTGGAACAGCTCGCCGTGCCCGGATTCATCCCACCAGGCGTCGAAGGGCGGATTCACGCCATCGTCAAAGGTCAACCGGGAACCGGCGTTGAGCGAATCCACCAGAACGTAGCCGATCGAGTTCACGAAAGTGGTGGCCTGCTCGCTTCGATGCCATCGGAGCCATTGATGCTGATAATGCTGATAATGGGAGGCGACCAGACGGAGGGACATTTCCGATCCGTCGCGCAGCAGGAAGCCGCGCAGGTGAGACTCGACCTCACAAAAGAATGGTGACAGCGCGTCACACCGGAGCGAGTCTCCCGGGGTGATCACGAGCCGGCAGAGACACCCTGTCTCGCTGAGCCGCTCCCAGATATGATCTGTACCGTTCCAGGAATAGCGTGCTTCGGGGTGATTGAAAAACGCGATCTCATCCAGGTCGAAGCCCAGATTCCGTTCGAATGACCGACAGACCTCCAGCGTGTGCTTAAAGGCGGGATTGTCCCTGTTTTCCGGCGTTTCAGGCGGCAGAACCACCTCCGGCATAGCCAGCCAAAGCCCCAGCACCGATCCGGGCTCTGGGGGCTTTACAGGGCCGCTGCAGGCGATTATCGCCAACATAAGGCAGATTGTCGCGGGCGTGAGAGCAAGAATGTCCCTGATATGAGACACAGCTGCTCTTTCCCTCGAAATCCTGTGCCGGAGCGATCTCATGACACGATAACCGGGTTATCCGGGTGCTAACGCTGCTGCCGAAGATTATAGGTGTGATCAGGGCAGGACGTCCACCCGTGTGCGGGTGGTAACGAACTCGGCGATGACCAGGATCTCGGAGTTGTGGAAGCGTACGCAGCCCTTGCTGATGTCCTTGCCCAGGGCCGAGGCATCGTTGTTCCCATGCATGGTCCAGTCCTGGTAGAACGGGATCTGGCGGGCGCCGTAGGGATTGTACTCGTGGCCGTACGGCACGTTGCCCCGGCGCCACCGGCTGACCGGTTTGTGGTCGACGTAGAGAACGTGGTAGTTGCCGGCCGGAGTGTCCTTGCCGATGGCGGGATTGCCCACCGCGATGGTGGTCTGGAAAAGCAGTGTGGAGCCGTGCCAGATCCGCGCCCGGTGCTCACTCTTGACGATCTCAACGCGGGTGATGAGCGGTTCCCCGAGATCGCGGAACTCCCACCGCAGCCGCTGTCCCCAGCTCCGGACTTCGTCGGAGATCCGGTGGGCCTCGGGATTGCGGAAGGTGCCGTCGAGGACCCGGTTCATCTTCTCGATAGGATCGGCCGGAGCGTTACCCCCCCGCCCCATCGTGAAGACCGGCTCGATCCCGGCCACGTGCAGGCTGTCCAGATAGCTCTGCAGGCGGGAGGCAAGCAGTGCGGTCCGCGCGGTGCGCTCGGGGGTTTCCTGGGAAGCGGACTGGGCACCGACGGGAGACCGGGCGGCCAGCAGCAGGATCAGCCCGGCGGCGATGGAGCGTCCGATCATGAACTCAGAGGCCGCCGTTCGCGAGCTGGGCCTTCAGCACCGCCGCTCGATCCGCTTCACCGCTGTCGGGGTATTCCCGCCCGAGCTGCTCATAGGCCGCGATCGCCGCCTGGCTCCGGCCGGCCTGCTCGTAGCAGCGTCCGGCCTCGAGCAGCCAGCGGGCCGAGGTGATATGCCCGCTGTTGATCCGGGCGGCCTCGGTGTAGGTATCGGCCGCCGCCAGCCAGCTCTCTTCCTGTTCCAGGCAGGCGGCCAGACCGGCCGTGGCGGCCGCTCGCATCAGATGGTCCCTGGCGAAGCGGTCGAGGAAACGGCTGTAGAAAACGCGGGCGGAATCGATCTGGCCGAGGCGGAAGTAGACGTGTCCGAGCATGAAGGTGGCCCGGCCGGTGCTGGGGACGCGGCCGAACTCGGTAACGGCCTGCCGCAGATGCACCCGGGCCTGTTCGAGGTTGTTCGCCTCCAGGGCGTAGCCGCCCTGCAGGGTGAGGATGGAGGCTTCCCGCTCGGCCGCCTCACGGGCCGAGAGCGCTCCCCAGGTGATGACGACGATCAGCGCGAACGCGGCCAGCCCGTACATAAGGAGCTTCTGGTTCTTCTTGAGCCAGTTGACCGCCTTCATCGTCTCGGTGACGAACCGGTCCTCTTTCAGCTTCTGCCGGGTGATATGTTTCTTGGGGCGCAGCATGGTGCGGTCACAACCCCCTCGGTCGATGTGGCGGTGATCGAAAGGGTTAATCTAGAGCCCCCTCCGATCCCGGCAAAGAGAAAAGGCGGCGGGTGCTACTCCAGCAGGTCGAGGGCACGCAGATCGGCGTCGCGGTTGCGCCAGTCCGCCCGGACCTTCACCCGCAGCTCGAGGTAGACCGCCTCACCGAGGAACGCTTCTATCTCCTCCCGGGACCGCTCCCCGACGGCTTTCAGCGACCGCCCCCCCTTCCCCAGCAGGATCGGTCGCTGCGATTCACGTTCCACCACGATGTGGACCTCGATGAAAGTCTTGCGGCCCTCCCGGCGCCGGAACTCCACCACCCGCGTGGCGGTGGCGTACGGGATCTCCTGACCGAAACGGTGGAAGATCACCTCGCGTACCAGCTCGGCCACGAAGAAGCGTTCGGGCTGGTCGGTGACGGCATCGGGCGGATAGAGCGGCTCTCCGGCGGGCAGGCGGGCCGTGAGTTCGGCTAGCAGCTCATCGAGGCCGTCGGCGTGCAGGGCGCTCACCGGCACGATCGCCGCGAAGGGATGCCGGGCGGCGGCTTCCTCGATCAGGGGGAGCAGGCGCGGCTTCTCGACCCGATCCACCTTATTGAGAGCCAGCACGACCGGTTTCCCCGCTCCGGCGGCCGCGAGAAGAGGCGCGATCTGCGCTTCGAGTCCGTCGACGAGCGCCTGCGGGGCATCGGTCATCAGCAGCAGGACATCGGCACCCGCGATGGCCGTCTCGGCCCGGGACCGCATGACCGCCTGGAGCCGGTAGCGGGGATCGAGCAGGCCGGGGGTGTCCACCAGGATGGCCTGGAAATCCTCCCCCGTCACGATACCCACGATCGTGCGGCGGGTGCTCTGGGGACGGGGGGTGATGATGGCGAGCTTGAGACCCACCAGGGCGTTCAGCAGGGTCGACTTCCCGACGTTGGGGATACCGGCGATGGCCACGTATCCGCAGCGGTGCTGCGGTGCCACGCCCATCACGGGGCCTCTTCGCCCTCCAGCTCGTCGAGGTCGAAGAGATCGTCGGTCAGGCAGAGGGCGATGCCCGAGAGCATCACCTCGGGCCCGAGACGGGTGAAATCGCCGCTCAGGACGGTGTTGTCGACGTTGGCGTAGAGCGAACAGGCCGCTTCGCGCTCGACCGTGAGACCGCTCATGTGCCCCTCGCGCTCGGCCACGAAGGTCACTTCGCCCAGCAGAGTGCTGATGACGTAGCCGGTGACGAAGTGGAGCTGCAGGTGGGTGCTGTGGGTATAGGCGCTCACCAGGGCGCCGGTCCCGGCTCCGATCTGGATCTCCGGGTAGATCTCGAGCCGGATGTGGCGCTGGTGCTCGTGATCGTTGAGCAGGAGGGTCCAGTGATCGGCTTCATGTCTCGCCTCCACCCCCAGCACGTCGGCGATGCGCACGATATCTTCCGATTCAAGCGTCCGATGCATGGTCATCCCACCAGCGAGGCGACGATCCACATGGCCAGACCCGAGAGCACCGGGATGCCGAAGTTGTCGTCGATCGTCTCGATACCGAACAGCTCCACGACCGTGGCGACGGCCGCTCCGACGATCCCGGCCGCGAAGGGGATCCCCGGCACGATCACCCCAATGATACTACAGCAGACGAGACAGGCCAATGTCCCCTCATATGTTTTTCCCGGCAGCAGGGGATGCCGGCCCCACCGCTGCCCGACCAGGGCCGCCGCCGTATCGCCCACGGTCAGAAAGAGCAGCGCCGCGACGGCCACCGGGACGGTGAAGAGCACGATGCATACCAGCGCGGCCAGGCACATATAGGTCGAACCCGTCAGTTCGTGCGCTTCGTGCGGACGTAGCGCCTCGCCGAAGGTCTTCTCGAAGAACCGCTTCACGACCGGGATACGCAGACGGGCCACATCCGCCGTGATGGCGACGATCAGGGTCGCGGCCACGAAGATCGTCCCGGCCTCGGGGCCCAGGAGGAAAAGCGAGATCGGCAGAACGCTGGCGCCCAGGTGGATCACCTTGCGTTCGACCTCGTGCCGGAGCGTGGCGTTCACCGCGACTCCGGGGCACGCATGCGCAGGTGGAGAACTTTCTCCCGGTAGGTGTAGGAGGAATAGGTGGGTTCCACCACGATCTCGACCCAGCCGAGCGGACGCGCCTGCGCCAGTTCGAATTCATCATCCCTCCGGCCGACCCTCCGGAAGCTCCGGGTGCAGAGTTCCTCCAGGCCGCCCCCCTGGTAGCGGACCCGCACCGTCAGATAGGCGTACTCGGTCAGCCGGTACGAGAGCCGCAGGGTCGTGCCCTCCTGAGCGGCCTGCAGGTCGGTGGCGTCCGCTCCCACCCAGTAGTGCTGGGCGCTGCGGGTCTCGGCCACGAACAGCTGCCCGAACCGCGGCCATATATCTATCCCCCGCGGGGAGTCGAATTCGAACCTGCCCCGGCCGTGGTGCCCGAACGAGACCAGATAGGTGAGATCCCGGTCGAACTTGTGCAGGCAGTGCCCGGCGCTGTCGGTCGCCCAGACGTTGGCGTAGAAATCCACGGTCAGGTAGGCGATCTCCATCCCCGCCGGGGCGCCGTCACCCGCGCTTGCCCGGGCGAGCACCTCCCCGTCGGGATCGAGTTTCACGATCTCCCTGCCGTCCCGGGAGGCGACGTAGAGGGCATGCTGGCGGTAGTATGACCACCGGTCGCGGGGATGAGCCAGGGCCACCGCTCCCGGCGCTCCCAGGATCGGCGCGAGGTCGATCGTCGTCAGGCGTTCTCCGTCCAGGGAGAGGTGGACCAGCCGGGTGTTGCCGCTGTCGGCGATCCAGACGGTGCTGTCGGGAGCCAGCGCGACATCGTAGGGGGCCTCGAGGCGGTCCCCCGGTGCGGCCGCTTCGAGATAACCGACGTGGCTCAGGATGCGGCCGTTGTTGAACATGACCGCGACCCGGTCGTTCCCGGTGTCGGCCACCACCAGGTTCCCGGCCGGATCGGCATCGATCCCGTGCGGACGGCGGAACTGCCCCACTCCGCTCCCTTTCGACCCGTATAGGCCGAGGGTGTACATGCTGGTGTTATAGATGATCTCCCCCCGGCCGGCGTTGACCCCGTACACCGTGACCTCGTCGTCATCCTTCTCATCGAGCGGATCATCCCAGCTGTCGAGGACGGTGGCCGCGATACCCTGGGGATCGTCGAAAACGGTGCGGCCCTGCAGGAAGAGAAAGAGGTGGGCGGGAGTCGCCTTGTGCAGATGGTAGAGTTCCAGGGAGGGCGGATAGACCAGCGTCATCGGCTCGTCGGGTTCCACCTGCTCGAGCACCCCCTGCCGGCGGATGGTCACGGACTGGGCCGGCAGGCTGCCCGGCAGGATCAGGGTCAGGCCGAGGCCTGCGAGCAGGAGGCTGTGGCGGCATCGGCAGGATCTCACCCGCGGCTCCTATCTGAGCACCGAGAAGGTCACGTAGCGGGTCGTGCCGGCGTGTTCGGCGACGAGCACATAAACCCCCGCGGGCACCTCGTTCCCCCGTTCGTCACGGCCGTTCCACCCCACCGCGAGGTCGTCGCTGAAGCACTGCCCGGCGGGGAGTCCGGTGAAGGTGTGCGTCCAGAGGCGGGCGCCGGTCAGGGTGCGGATGTCGACGTGCACGTCGCCGGCCGAGGCCAGGTCGAAGGCGATGTACATCAGCTCGCGGCCGTCGGGCCGGAAGGGATTGGGGTAGTTCTGCTGCAGCGTGAAACCTTCCCCGGCGGTGACGGCCGAGACCAGCCGTCCGCTCTCCTCCCCCACCAGAACCGCGGTCCGGATCAGCGGGGAATCGTTCAGCTGACTGTAGTTGTCACCTGCGAAGGACCAACGGATGATCTGGTCATAGGCGTTCTGATCGAACAGTTCGATCCCCGGACCGTCGAGCGGGGAGGAGCTGCGCCTGATCCGGGTGGCCACTGTTCCGATACCGGCGGCATCGGCTCCGGCGATGCCGATCCCCCACTGTGCCTCCTGGTCCGGCTGCACCCGAATCGCCACTCCCCCCGGCCGATCCGGCGGCGACGAACGGTAGAAACGGGCCGCCAGCGGCGGCAGGGTTACGTCGGTGGAGCTGAGATCGAGTTCATCGATCAGCACCCGCGGGAAGCTGGCGCCCTCTTCGTAGTAGCGGTCGGGGACCGCCCGGGTGCCGGTGTGGAGGATCCACTCGGTGAAGGTGGCATAGGTGTCGAGCAGGCTCGATCCCTGCCCGGCCAGCCAGAGCCGGTGGGCCGCTACCGGAGCGGCCGGCTCCTCGGCCATCACGGTCCAGATCCCCCGTACCGCGTCGGGCCCGTAGACGCCGCCGAGCATGAGCGTCCAGACCACCGCTCCGTACCAGTGCAGAGACGCCGAGTCGCTGCCGTCGCTGAGGCTCATGTATGGTATATCAAGGAAATAGCGGATATAGTTGACGTAATCGTTGATACCATCGTAGATCTGTTCTTCGTGGTAGACCGCGGATGCCTCGGCGAACCAGAAGTACCGCCGCCAGTCGGCGAGGTTGCACAGGTTGTAGGCCAGCTGGATGGCGTGGTGGTACTCGTGGGCGGCCGTCACGCGCAGCGAGGCGAGCGGCGGCAGGCCGTACCAGCTCTGCGGGTAATCATTCTCCAGAACGATGTAGGAGGCGGCCGTGTAGGGGGGGATGATCGTCATCGGATCGATCGGGGCGGTATAGCCGAAGTAGCCGCCGATCGACTCCAGATCGAGGAAGTAGATGTCGTAGACCCCGTTCCCGTCGTTCACCGGTTCCCGCCAGTCCCTGGCAAGGTACCAGGCGCGGATGCTGTCGAGGCTGGCCGCCGCGGTTTCGATCCAGTCGGGCACCCCGTCCGCGTCGAGGTCCTCAGCCGGTACGGCGTCGATACCGTCGAGGGTGTAGTGCAGCAGGAACTTTCCGCCGGGGCTCGGGAAAGTGCGCACGTTGTAGATCTGCGGGCGCGCCTGGATGACCTCCGAGGCGGCCCGGCCCATTTCGCTCAGAGCGGCCAGGACGGCGCTGAAACCGCACTTGATCGGACCCTCCCCGGTCTGCTGCGCCTGAAGCAGGGCTCCCGCCTCTCCGTGGGTGAGCAGTTCCAGGACGGGATCCAGCTGGGCCCGCAGGGCGGCCGGTGAGAGACCGGCCGTGAGCAGGAGCGCGGTCGGCAGGGCCAGGCGGATCGCGAGCACGTGAGAGCTCCGGGCGAGACGTGCGGATCTCATTCCTCGCTCTCCTCGCGCATACCGTAACGATCCATCTTCCGGTGCAGGGTGCTGGGATCGATGCCCAGGATCTCGGCGGCCGCGGTCTTCACGCCGCCGGTCTGCTTCAGGACCCAGGCGAGGTAGGCTTTCTCGATCGTGGCCAGGGTCGGTGTGATCCCCGTCTCGGCCAGAGCCCCCACCCTCTCCATGGGAGGTTCGGTGATCTTCACCGGCAGGTCGCCGGGGCCGATGGCGGGCGGATCGGCCATGATGATCGCGTTCTCGACGGCGTTCTCCAGCTCCCGGACGTTCCCCGGCCAGGGATAGGTCTGCAGGGCCGCCAGCGCTTCTGAAGTGAAGTGATACGCACCCCGGCTGAAAATATCCAGAAAATGCCCGGCCAGCAGGGCGATGTCTTCCCGCCGTTCGCGCAGAGGCGGGATATGGATCGGGACCACGTTGAGACGGTAGAAGAGGTCCTCACGGAAGGTGCCGGCGGCCACGCGTTCCTCCAGCGAGGTGTTGGTGGCGGCGATGACCCGCACGTCCACCGAGATCGGCCGCGTGTCGCCCACCGGAACGATCTCCCGTTCCTGCAGCACGCGCAGGAGCTTGACCTGGATCGCCGTCGGGGTCTCCCCGATCTCGTCCAGGAAGAGGGTGCCGCCGTCGGCTACCTTGCAGAGGCCGTCCTTGTCCCGAACCGCCCCTGTGAACGCTCCTTTCTTGTGTCCGAAGAGCTCGGACTCGAGCAGACCTTCGGGAATCGCTCCGCAGTTCACCGTGACGAACGGTCCTTCGGGCCGGCTCCCGGCTTCGTGCAGGGCTCGGGCCACGAGCTCCTTGCCGGTTCCGCTCTCGCCGGTGATCAGGACGGTGCTGGCGGCCGGACCGACCCGGCCGATCATCTCCCGCAGGGTGAGGATGGCTGCGCTGGAGCCCAGGATAGTGCCGGAACCCGCCTCCCGGCGGGTCGCTTCACGCAGGTAGCGGTGCTCGGAGAGGAGCCGGCGCTGGCCCACGGCTTTCTCGACCCGCACCTTGATCTCCTCGATCTTGAACGGCTTCATGACATAGTCGGCCGCCCCGAGCTGGACGGCCTGGACCGCCGTTTCAACCGAGGCATACGCGGTCATGAGGATGACCTGCAGGTCGGGATTGCCCTCCTTGAGACGGCCCAGCAGCTGCACCCCGTCGATACCGTCGGGCATCCTGATATCGGTCAGAACGACGTCGTAGCTGGTCTTCTCGCAGGCCGTCAGGGCCTTCTCGGCGCTCTCGACGGCATCCACCTCGTACCCCATCCGCTTGAGCGCGATCCCGAGGAATTCCCGCATGGAACCATCGTCATCCACGACCAGGACTCGTGCGCTCAACGCACCACCTCCCCTTTCGGGATCAATATCCGGAATGTAGAAACCCCGGCGGCATCGGGGGAGTGGACGATCCTCCCATCGTGATCCTCTACGATGCGGCGAGCGACCGCAAGACCGAGCCCCGAGCCGCCGCGCTTGCGGGTGAAGAACGGTTCGAAAATGGTCTCCCGTTCCGTCATGAGAACGCCCGGACCCTCGTCCTGGATCCAGACTTCGAGGTACCGGTCCGGATCGCCGAGCCGTTCCTCGGCGGGGGGGCGTCTGACACGCACCCGGCCGGCCGGCATCGCCTCGAGACCGTTCAGCACCAGGTTGAGGAAAACCTGCTTCATCTGATCGGCGTCGGCAAGCACGAGTGTGTCCCCGGCCACTTCATTGACTACGCTCTTGCCCTCGCTGCAGGCGGGGTGATTGCGGACCAGGCTGACCACATCGTCCAGGACGGGGGCCAGGGCCAGCGGCCGGATGTTGGCCGTATGCGGCCGGGCATAGGTGAGGAAGGTCTCGACGATCCGGTTGATGCGGGCCGATTCATCTACCACCAGGTCGAGCAGGCGTCCGTCCTCCCCTTCCGGGTGCAGGCTCTCGCGCAGCACTTCGGCCGAACCGCTGATGCTGGCCAGAGGGTTGCGCAGCTCATGCGCGATCCCCGCCGCCAGTTCGCCGGTGACGGCGAGCCGGTCCTGCCGGCGCATCCTCTCCTCCAGCATCTTGGCGTCGGTCAGATCCTGGAAGATCAGCACCGCACCCCGGACGTCCTGCCGGTGACGGAGCACGGTGGGACTCACCCCCAGGGGGAGCGAGCGTCCGTCGGTGGTCTGGATCGTGACCTCGTTCCGCCGTCCCACCCGGTCCCCCGCCAGGGTATGACGCACGATCCCGGCGAGCGGTTCGAGTCGGCCGGTGAGCAGGATGTCGAATCGGCAGCCTTCGGGTTCGGGTCCGGAGAGCTGGAGGATATCGCGGGCAGCCTCGTTAAGGAAGATGACCGTCCCGTCCTCGTCTACGGTGAGCAGACCTGATTCCACGCTCCCCAGCACGTCCGAGGTGTTGATCCGGAAACGTTCCAGGATGATCCCGCTGGTCGTGGCCACGGCGAACAGGACCATGGCGGTGAAGACCCACTCCCAGATGAGCTGGATGCCGTCGGGGCCGATGAAGGTGACGGGCGACTGACGGTAGGTCTCGCCGTAGGGAGCCAGCACGCCGCTGGCGTCGAGGCTGAAGAGCACGGCCAGGATCAGGGCCGAGAGGCTGGCGGCGAACAGACTGCCGCGCAGGTAGAGGAAGGGGCCGGCGAGCACGACCGGGAAGAGGAACACCAGGGCCAGGGTGCTGCTCGAGGCGCCGGTATAGAAGACCACCATCCCCATCACCAGCGCGTCGATGAACACCTGGACATAGAGCTGGTCCTCGCGCAGCGGGGTTCCGGCCCGCAGCGGCTGGCTCAGCCAGAAGGTGGTCAGCAGGTTGGCCAGGATCAGCGCCGCGAGCGGGATATCCACCACGAAGAGGGCGATCCGGCCGTAGTATCCCCGCAGCAGGAAGAAACCCGCCGCGGCGATGAACAGCACGATCGCCAGACGCAGCATCTGGATGAAGCGGATACTGCGTGGGCGCGCGAGAACGGCCATCGGATCCCCGATCGGACGCGGGCGGTCGGCTCAGCCGACCACTTTCATCATATCGAACATCGGCAGGTACATCGCCATGACCATGCCGCCGATCACCACCCCCAGGTAGACGATGATGAGCGGCTCGATGATCGAGGTCAGGGCATCGACCGCCGCATCCACCTCTTCATCGTAGTAATCGGCGATCTTGCCGAGCATCCGGTCAAGTTCCCCCGTCTGCTCGCCCACGTTCACCATCTGCATCACCATCGGTGGGAAGACCCCCGACTCTTCGAGCGGCGCCGTGATGGTCTCGCCGCCTCCGATGCTGGTCCGTGCTCCCATCAGGGCGTCATGGATGATCCGGTTCCCGGCGGTCCGGGCGGTGATCTCGAGCGCTTCGAGGATGCTCACCCCCGAGGAGAGCAGGGTTCCAAGGGTGCGGGAGAACCGGGCCACCGAGGACTTGCGGGTCAGATCGCCGAGGACCGGCAGCCTGAGCTTGAGGTTGTCGACGACCTTCTCACCGTTATCGGTGGCGTAGTACCGCCGGTAGAGGAAGACCGCACCCACGATGACGCCGATGATGACGAGGATATATTTCGCCATGAACCGGCTCAGACCGACCACCACTCTGGTCGGCAGAGGGAGCTGCACGCCCGAGGACTCGAACATGCCCACGAAGTTCGGGATCACGACGATCAGCAGCACCGCCGTCG
>CAYSYY010000056.1:0-12416 GCA_964435265.1 uncultured Gemmatimonadota bacterium | reverse complement strand
GTCTCGGCCACGACCGTGACGCCGTAGCCGACCCCCGAGGCGCGATAGTTTTTCGCCAGTCCGTTGGAGTTGGCGATGAACGTTTCGCCCTCGCCCTCGCTGTAGCGGGCTCCATCGCTGCGGGTGATGCGCTCATCGCGCCGCGCCAGCTCCTCGACCCGGCGCAGCAGGGCGATCTTCTCCTCCAGCGGCACGGTCACGATCTGCGGGTCGTAGAGCCCCTCGACCGCGGTCTGTCCAGGTTCATCGGGGAGCACGTTGTACTCATCGGGGGTGAGGTGCCGCGCGAAAGCCACGGCGCTCTCCATGGCCTCGTTCAGGGCGGCGTCGGAGAGGTCGTTGCAGTGTGCGAAAGCCATTTTCCCGGCCACGAAGACACGGAATCCGGCGCCGGCGGAGGCCGATTCCTGGACCGTCTCCACCTCGCCGTTGCGCACTCCCAGACTCAGGTTCCGACCCGTCTCGAGGTAGACCTCGGCGGCCTCGGCCCCCTTCCCCAGGCACCGGTCGACCAGCTGCTGTGTCAATCTGCCGTAATCCATCGTTTCAGTCTCCCTCTGCTGCAGCCCGGTGCCTCAGGCCCTGCTGCCGCCTACGTTCATGCCCCGGATCCTCACCGTCGGCTGGCCGGCGTCCACCTCGGCCGACTGCCCCTTGCCGCATATCCCCGGTCCGAAGGCAAGGTCGGTCCCGACCGCATCGATGTTCGCGATGACCTCGAGACAGCTGCCCACCAGGGTGGCGCCCTTGACCGGGTAGGTCTTGCGGCCGTTCTCGATCATATAGGCTTCGCGGCAGGTGAAGTTGAAGACCCCGGTGATCGGGTTCACGCTCCCCCCGCTCAGGCTCTGCACGTAGAGCCCGCGGGGAGTGGAGCGCACGATCGCCGCGGGATCGTCGCTGCCGGTATCGATGAAGGTGTTCGTCATGCGCGGGATGGGGATGTAGCGGAAACTCTCCCGGCGGCCGTTCCCGGTTCGTTCCATGTCGATCTGCCTGGCCGAGAGGACGTCGGTCATGTACTTGCGGAGCACGCCGCGCTCGATGAGCACGTTCCGCTTCATCTGGGTGCCCTCGTCGTCGAAGTTGGTCGTGCCCCGGTGGTTGGGGAGCGAACCGTCGTCGACCATGGTGAAGACGTCGCTGGCGACCTTCTGGCCGAGCCTGCCGGTGAAGGCACCAACCTCGCGGGCGATATTGTCGGCTTCGAGCGGGTGGCCGACCGCCTCGTGCACCAGCACCCCGCCCCAGCCGTTCTGCATCACCACGTCCAGGCGCCCGGCGGGGGCGTCGCGGGCCTCGAGCATGGCGATCGATTCCCGCGCGGCCGTGCGGGCTACCTCTTCGGGCCCGACCTCATCGAACATCTCGAAGCCGGAGTGCCGGCTCAGGCGTTCGCGGGAGAGGTGACGAGTGCCGCCGGCGGCGCCGAGCGCCTGCACGATGAAGAAGAGCAGGGGCAGTTCGTCGGTCAGGTAGACTCCCTCGCTGGTGGCGATGGTGCGCCCCCGCACCTCGTCGTAGTAGTCCACGATCGCCATCTGGATGCGCGGATCATACTCCAGCGCCGCGGCATCGGCCCGCTGCATGATCTCGAGCCGCCGTTCGTCGGCGATCTCGCCCAGGGGGAGCTGCACCGTGATGAAGGACTCGCGCCGGTCCGGCCCTTCGATCGCCACCGGTTCGACCGCGCCCGTGCCGCGGGCCACCGCCGAGGCCACCTCGGCGGCCCGCCTCAGGTTCTCCGCGGTGATCTCCTCGGTATAGGCGTATCCGGTCCGGTCGCCGGAGATCACCCGCACCCCCGCCCCCTGGCTCACCCCGACCGTGGCGCTCCGGAACTTCGACTCCTCCATCAGGATGTGGCGGGAGATGCGGTGCTCGACGTAGACGTCGGCGAAATCGCCGCCGTCGGCCAGGGCCGCCCGGAGGGTCCGTTCCAGCAGGTCGGTATCCACCTCGACCCGGGCGCCGCCGGAGCCGCCGCAGGCCGAGAGCCCACTCAGCACGGCGGGCGCGGCGGCCAGCGCCAGGGAACCCCGTATGGTCCGGGCGAGGAACTCCCGGCGGGGGATGTCATCCACGTAGTACGCGTTGTACAGCATGGGTGCGTGCTCCTTTTTTCAGTCCGGAGCCGTCCGGGCCGGCCGGTCTCCGCTTACCGGTTAACTCACCAGCGGCTGTTGTACCGCGACCAGAGATCGTCCCCCAGCTGCCAGTAGGCCGCGACCGTCCGGTCGGCCAGATCGTGGCAGTAGCGGGTCAGGAAGTCCTCGGCGGCCCGCGGGCTCTGCCGGTAGAGCCGCAGGGCTTCGGCTTCGATCTCGGCCTGGCGGGCGAAGGCGTCGGTTTCGATCGGCTCCCAGACCGCCTGCAGATCACCCTTCATCTCTTCGTACCGGAAGTACGAGAGCTTGCTCGCCCGGCGGAAGGCCCACCAGGCGCAGTCGGTGCGGTATCCCGCCCGTCCCCCCACCAGATAGGCGTCGGGCATCTGGGTGATGCCGATGTAGAAGGGGAGGTGGGGAGTGGTGGCCGGGTTGTCGTACCCCAGCCAGACGATCCCGCCGATGGGATCGGGGAGCCACGAGCGCGACTGGGTGATCTGCAGATAGGTCGCGGCCGGGGAGCAGATGGTACGCTCGCGCTCGATCTCGAAGAGGGTGCGGTAGTCACCGCTCATGAAGGGATTGGCCACCGGGCTCTTGACGGTCTGTCCCCGCCGTTCCACGGTGAGCGAGCGGGTCATATCGAAGGGAGTGCCCTCGTAGGTATCGCGGAAGATGGCCAGCAGGTCGGCCACCGTGACCTTCTTCTCCGGTCTCACGCTGAAGGGGTAGTTCTCGGCGTCGGGATCCAGCTGCAGCGAGGGCGCCAGCAGGCTCAGCACCCGCCACTCCCGCCGCCGGCAGTAGATGCTGTTCCGGTCGGCGTAGGCGTAGCAGAACTCGAAGGGCTCGCCGCCCGCCGGATCCCACCAGCCCATCTCCCCGGCCAGCGAGAAGACATTGTCCGACGCCATGAAGTAGTCGGGATTGTCCAGGTCGATCTGCCTGATCCGGTGGGCGTTGGCCGAGACCCCGATCTCGTCGTCGGGGATGCGCACCGCCGCCCACACCGCTCCGATCCGGCCGCGGCCCGGTCCCAGGATCTCGAAGTGCCAGACCTCCTGCGGATCGGCGAAGGTGAAGCACTCCCCCCAGTCGTTGTAGCCGTACTCCTTCGTGAGTTCGTCGGCGATCCGGATCGCCTCGCGGGCCGTCCGGGCCCGTTCGAGGACCAGCCGGTAGAGCTCAGGCGCATCGATGAGCCCGTCGGAAGAGACCAGTTCCCGCTTCCCGCCGGTGGTCGTCTCGCCGATGGCGAGCTGGTGCTCGTTCATCACCGGGTAGGCTGTATTCATGAACTTGTAGGTCTCGCGCACCTGGGGGATCTCACCGGCCGCGATCATGTCGGGGTCATCGGGGCCGGCGTAGCGCTTCGGCTGCAGGTAGACCGGCGCCATGGCGCCGGGGGGATGCTCCCGGTGCGGCACGATATTGATCCAGGTGCGGTCGGTGCCGCTGTCGCAGGAGTGCGAGGTCATGGTGGAACCGTCGGCCGAGGCCAGCCGGCCCACCAGGATGCTGGTGCAGTTGTCGGACTCGAGCGGAGCGGCGGATTCGCCCCGGCGCGCCGGGAGGGCCAGGACCAGAACCGCGGCGAACAGGGGCAGGAATAACGTGATCGGCCGGCGTCGGTGCAGGAACGTCATGACGGTACTCCTCCTTCGGACTCTCTCACAGAGGGGTGATTGTAGCCTCCGGCGGGCTCGTGTACCATCGGTAATGATCCGGAAAAGCCGGGGGAAGGAACACCCTGAAAGGAGCCCCCGGGACACCGGGAAAGGAGCAGCGGTGTGACGATGGACCGGCGGGATTTCGTCAGGCAGAGCGCCCTCGGCGCGGCCGCCCTGGGGTGGGCGCCGAACATCCTGGTGCGGCGGCAGCGCCCGGTGAACGTGGTCGTGATCTTCATCGACGATATGGGCTGGGCCGATATCGGCCCCTTCGGCGCCGAGGGGTATGTGACCCCGCATCTGGATCAGATGGCGGCCGACGGGATGCGCCTCACCGACTTCTACGTCTCCCAGGCGGTCTGCAGCGCCTCACGGGCATCACTGTTGACGGGGTGCTATTCCAACCGGGTGAGCATCCTGGGCGCGCTGGGCCCCAACGCCCGGCACGGCCTGAGCGATGAGGAGATGACGATCGCCGACGTGCTCAAGCAGCGCGACTATGCCTGCGCAATCTACGGCAAGTGGCACCTGGGCCATCACCGGCCCTTCCTGCCGTTGCAGCACGGTTTCGACGACTACCTCGGCCTGCCCTACTCCAACGACATGTGGCCGGTGGATTTCGACGGCCGGCCGTGGGACGCCATCGAGGCCGAGACCCGCCCCGGCAAGGCCGACTACCCTCCCCTGCCCCTGATCGACGGCAATGAGAAGGTGGACGAGATCCGCACCCTCCACGACCAGGGCACCCTCACCACCCGTTACACCGAGCGGGCGGTGCGGTTCATCGACGCCAACCGCAACCGGCCCTTCTTCCTCTACCTCCCCCACTCGATGGTGCACATCCCGCTGGGGGTTTCGGAAAGATTCTCGGGCCGCACCCCCCGGGGCCTGTTCGGCGATGTGGTGATGGAGCTGGACTGGAGCACGGGGGAGGTGTTCCGGGCTCTGCGCCGGCACGGGCTGGAGGAGAACACCTTCGTAGTCTTCACCTCCGACAACGGCCCCTGGCTCAACTTCGGCGAGCACGCCGGCAGCGCCTTCCCCCTGCGCGAAGGCAAGGGAACCATGTGGGACGGCGGCTGCCGGGTCCCCTGCCTGATGCGGTGGCCGGGGCACATCGAAGCGGGGAGCGTGACCTCGACGATGGCCGCCACCATCGATCTGCTCCCCACCATCGCCGCTCTGGCCGGCGCTCCCCTCCCTCCTCTCAAGATCGACGGAGTCGACCTGACACCGCTCCTCGAGGGCGTTCCCGGAGCCGAACCCCGCACCGATTACTGGCTCTACTACGGCCAGCAGCTGCAGGCCGTACGCCGCGGCCCCTGGAAGCTGCACTTCCCGCACGAATACCGCTCGTATGAGGGCGTGAGGCCGGGCCGCAACGGCTTCCCCGGTCCCTATGCCCGCGGGCGGACCGGGCTGGAGCTGTACAACTTCGAGGACGACGACCGGGAGATCATGAACGTGGCCGACCGGCACCCCGAGGTGGTGCGGGAACTGCAGGCGATCGGGGATCGGGCCCGCTCCGAACTCGGAGATGTCGGTCTCGAAGGAGCCGAGATCAGGCCCCCGGGACGGCTCCCGGAGGCCTGAAAGATGCAATCGAACGCCGGATGCCCGGGCGAACAGGCCGGAGCTCGCCCGGCGCCCGGCGGGAGGGGACGGTTACGCTCCCGGTTCGGCCGCCCCGCCGCCACCGACCGCCCGGCTGCGCTCGAACGACTGCAGAACCAGGAACTGCTCGCCGAATTTCTCGAGGTGCCCGAGCTGGGTGTCGAACTGGTCCCAGTGCAGCTCTTCATCGACCACCAGGGTTTCGAAGAGCGCCTTAGAGACCGAGTCGGCCGCCGCGGCGCACTCCATGGCCCAGGTGTTGTAGGACGTTACGGCCTCCTCTTCCATGGCCAGGGCCTTCTCGAGCATGGCGCGCACATCGGTGATCTCCTCCACCTCTTGCGAGGCCTTCATCTTCACCTCGCCGTTCAGGAAGAGGATGCGTTCGGCCAGGGCTTCGGTGTGCAGCATCTCCTTCATGGCCGTCAGCTTGAAGAGGTTCGCCAGCAGGTCGTAGCCCTGATCGTCGCAGTGGAAGTGGAAGTACATGTACTGATGCACCGCCCACATCTCGTCGGCCACGGCCCGGTTCAGCAGCTCGATGCTCTTTTCGTGCATGACTCTAAACTCCTCCTATGCGATAGCGGCAAGATTCTGCTACAACCAGTGGTAGAGTAACACAGAGATCCTCACAGGGGAACATCGCAAACCGTGCGGTCATCCGGAGACCCGGCCGCGGTCGCCTGCCCCGACCCGGCTCCGCCGCCGCTGAGAAGGGGGACATGATGCGCAGACGAACCATGACGACGGGACTGGCCCTGCTCCTGATCGTCATCACCGCCGTTCCGGTGCTGGCGCAGAAGGCGCCCTACCGGGTGGACGGCGACCGGATCAAGAGCTACATCGAACACATCTGTACCGACGAGTTCAAGGGACGCCAGAGCTGCACGCCGGAGTTCGCACGGGCGGCCGATTGGGTCGCCGCGAAATTCCAGGAGTGGGGTCTGGAGCCGGCCGGCGAGAACGGCACCTATTTCCAGACAGTCCCGATCCGTGACCTCACCTGGTACGACGGGGTGCCCTCACTGAGCGTGAGCGGTACGGCCTTCGACGTGCTCGAGGGTGATTTCACGCTGCTCGGTCAGTCGACCGTCGCCACCCGGGTGAACGCCGAGGTGGTCTTCGCCGGTTACGGCGTCTCGGCCCCCGGCAAGGGGCTGGACGAATACGCCGGTCTGGACGTACGCGGCAAGGTCGTGCTGGTGCTGCGGGGCGATCCGACCGACCTGCCGCGGGCGGGGGGCGGCCGCGGCGGCAGCATGGCGCCCGAGGCGCGTGCCGAAGCGCCGCCGGAGGTGGACTTCTCGGCCGAGTCCCAGGACGCAGCCAAGATCCGGACGGCGTACGGGAAGGGCGCGGCCGCGATCCTGCTGTACGAGCCCGACGCAGAGACGACAACGGCCCGTTTCATGGGCGGCGGAGGAGGAAGGCGCGGCGAACAGGAGGCCTTTACTCCCGAGCGCGATTTCCTGGCTTTCTCGATCACCGCCCGGGTCTTCAACAAGATCATGCGGACCGACCCGCAGGAGTCGATCGGCGGCCTCGGCCGGCGCCTGAACACCTACCGGCAGGAGATCCAGTACCTGAAGCCGGCCTCCTTCGCCATCGGTAGCCGCGTCCAGCTCACGGGTTACGACGCCGCCACGGTCTACAGCGAGGCGAACGGGAACAACACCGCCCACAACGTCATCGCCAAGATCACCGGCACCGACCGCCGGCTCCGGAGCGAGTACGTCATCACCGGCGGGCACCTCGACCACCTGGGAGTGCGCAACGGCCTGGTGTACAACGGCGCCGACGACAACGCCACGGGTTCCTGCACCGTCATGGAGATCGCCCGGGCGTTCGCCGAGGGCGGCTTCCGTCCCCGGCGCACCCTCATCTTCTGCGCCTGGTGCGGCGAGGAGCTGGGCCTGATCGGCTCCAACTACTACGTCGCCAATCCCTGCGACGGCGTGACGATGGATCAGGTCGTGACCTACATCAACATGGACATGGTGGGGCTGGGCACGCAGATCGGCGCCCCCGGCGCGCTCAACTTCCCCTCGATCTGGGAGGTCATCATCCGCGACCAGGACCAGGACGTGTTGGAGGCTCTGGTCCCGAGCACCGGCGGTTCGGGGGGCAGCGACCACTCTGCCTTCATCAACCTGGGCATCGAAGCGATGGCCCTGATGACGCGCGGCGGGGTCGGCCACCCCGACTACCACCAGCCCGAGGACGACACCTGGAAGATCGATCCCGAGATCCTGCGCAAGACCGGGCAGTTCGTCCTGCAGGGCATGTTCAACCTGGCCGGGGAGCGGCACGTCCAGCTGCTCATCCCCAACCGCCTGAACATCTTCAACGCCGTGATGCTGCAGCTACAGTCCTTCAACCCTGGTATCGAGGGGAACCGCTACACGACCGTTGCGCTCAACTTCCCCGGCAAGGATGCCATGATGGCGGCGATCCTGGACAGCGCCCGGGTCGCCGTGACGCGGGCCCGGGAGCAGGCCGCCGGTGCCGGACAGCAGCAGGCCATGATGCGGATGTACATGGGCGGTGGCGGTGGAGCTCCGGGGAGAGGCCGCTCGGTCTACCGGGGCATCGACAATCTCTCGCTCTTCGCCGGTGATGTCGCTCTGCTGGACGCCGCCTCGGAGTTCCTGGGCTTCGGCCGGGTGGACATCAGCGGTGACGACGGCACCTGGGTGCGGGGCGGGCGGCTCACCCCCGCCGGCCGGCAGGCGCTCCAGGTCATGGAGGAGAAGGGTATCGCCGTGCACATGAAGAGCCCGTCAGCGACGCTGCTGCAGAGCATCCTGGATGCAGCCGCCCGGCCCTTCATCGTCAGCGGAAGCTACAAGATCGGCGCCGCCCAGGTGGCGAAGATCAACGAAACCGGCGTGCTCCTGACCGTGACTATGGATCCGGCGAACATCACCGCCTGCATCGCCGAACTGGAGCGGCTCAAGGCCCTGCTCGGGGATACCGACAACCTGGTGCTCTCGATCACCGACGAGAGCAACCTCGATACCGCCAAGCAGGCTCTCTACCTGGGGCTGATCGAGAAGGGCTGGACCCATGAAGAGATCGCCGGCGCCCGGCGCGGCCAGGGCGGCATCGCCGGCGGCAACCTGGGGAGGCTCGGCGGCGGCGCCGGCGGCGCGATGCGCATCCCCCGCGGCTGAGCGCCCGCGTTCCCGGCCGGCGGTATCCTGACCGGATTCCGACCGGCGATCTCCCGACCGGACCACGGCCGGCGGCTTCGCCGCCGGCCGTGATTCTTTGCGCCACCGTCGTCTGGTCGCCCGCGGCGCCCGACCTAATCCGGTCAGCGACCCGGGCGATCCCCGCTCCTGAGGCTCTGCAACAGTCCTGAACCGAGGTGCGAACCTCCGTTCCCGCCCATCCGTATCAGAAGGAGCGTCTCACACCCCCGTCTCCTTCAGGAGCCCGGCCGTGCGTGCCCTGCTTCAGAACCTACGCTATGCGGTCCGCCAGATCGTCCAGAGCCCCGGCTTCACGATCACGGTGGTCCTCTGTCTCGGTATCGGTATCGCCGCCAACCTCGCCGTTTTCGAAGGCGCCTGCGTGCTGCTTTACCCCGATCTGGGCATCAGCGAACCGGAGCGGGTCGTCCGGATCTACTCCCACTGGGCCGAAGGCGGCGGCTACTCATCGGTCAGCGTGCCCGACTACGAGGACGTCCGCGATAACGTCGAGGCATTCGAGAGGGTGGCGGTGGTGGCTTTCATGCCCACTCACTATGCGGACGGTCCCGAAGCGGAACGCACCTGGGGGGAGATCGTCTCCTGGAACTACTTCCGCACGCTCGGGGCGGACATGACGCTGGGACGGGATTTCACGGCCGAGGAGGCGGCCGAACCGGGCGCCCATCCCGTGCTGATCCTCTCTCACGGTTTCTGGCAGCGCCGCTACGCCGGCGATCCCGGCGTCATCGGCCGCCAGGTCACTCTGAACGGTTTCCCTTACACCGTCATCGGCGTGTCCGCCGAGGGATACCGAGCCAACATGGTCGGGGCCTACGCCGACCTGTATGTTCCCCTCTTCATGCGCGGGCAGCTGCAGGGAGACTGGACCTCCGGGCGGGGGAACCACTGGTTGAACAATATGGTCGCGCGGCTGAAACCGGGGGTGACGGTGGCTCAGGCCGAGGCCGAGGTCCAGGCCCTCTTCACCCGCCTGCGCGAAGAGTATCCCGACACCAACGTGGGCCTGAGCGCGGATGTCCTGTCGGAGCGGGCCTCGGCCCTGCACCCGACGATGCGATCCAATTTCGCCGCCGTTCTGATCGTGCTGGAGGTCTTCACCGGCATCCTGCTCCTGCTCACCTGCGCCAACACGGCCGGGCTCGCCCTGGCCCGCGCCTCGGCCCGCCGCCGGGAGCTGGCCATCCGGCTCTCCCTGGGCGCCGCCCGGCGGCAGCTCATCGGCCAGCTCCTGTTCGAGAGTCTGGTGCTGGCGGTCCTGGCCGGGATCGCGGGGTACCTGATGAGCGGCGTGATGGATGTGATCACCGCCGCCGCCCAACCCGACCTCGACATCCCCCTGCAGTGGGGCGGCACCTCGACCGTCTCCGGCTTCTGGGCTCCACCCCTGCTGACCCTCATCGCCGCTCTCTTCTTCGGCCTCATCCCGGCCCGCGATGCAACCCGGGTGGACGTGCTCACCTCCCTGACCCTCGGCCGGGCCACGACCGGAAAGCGTACCCACCGCCTGCGCAACCTGCTGGTCACCGGCCAGGTGGCCGCCTCGCTCTTCCTGCTCATCGGCGCCGGGCTCGCCCTGCGCAGTCTCGAGAAGGTGCAGAACATCGATCCCGGCTTCGATCCCTCCCACCAGCTCCTGGCCGGCATCGACCTGGACTCGCACGGCTCCGATGAGGCGACCGGCAAAGAGTTCCACCGCCGGCTCAAGGAGCGCCTGGAAGCTCTGCCGGGGATCGAGACGGTCGGGCGCGGCCTGATCGTGCCGCTGAGTTTCCGTGGCAACTCCACCTGGGTCTATCCCGAAGGCTACGAGGCTCCGACCGAGGAGCCGCCCTCGGTCAGCCACAACATCATCGACGAGGATTACTTCGACGCCATGGGGATCCGCCTGCTGCGGGGCCGGAGTTTCACCGCGGACGATGACGGGGATGCCCCCCGGGTCATGGTGATCAACCAGGTCTTCGCCGATCGCTTCTTCGGCGAGGAGGATCCGCTGGGGAAAATGGTGCGTATCAGCGATCCCGAGAGCGATCCTTACCGGGTGATCGGAGTGGTGGAAACCGGCCGGTACTACCTGATCAGCGAGGATCCGGCGCCTTTCTTCTACCGCAACTGGAATTTCCGCTATTCCGGTGAAATGACCTACCACCTCCGCACCACCGGCGATCCTTTCCGGCTCGCCGGAGCGGTACGCGAGGTGGTGCGCGAACTCGATCCCACCCTGCCGGTCGGCGGTCTCAATGCCATGGAAAACACGATGGATCTGGCCTTCCTCCCCGCCCGTCTCATAGCCGGTTCGGTGAGCGTCTTCGCGGCCCTGGCCCTGCTGCTGGCCTGTCTCGGACTCTACGGCCTGATCGCCTTCACCGTCGCCCGGAGCACGCGCGAGATCGGCATCCGGATCGCCCTCGGAGCGCAGCGGGGGGACGTGATCGCAGTGGTCGTGCGTACCGGGCTGGTGCTGGTGCTGATCGGGGCGTTGGTGGGACTGGGGCTGGGAGCGGCCGGGTCGTTCGCGATCTCGCGGGCTCTGTACGGCGTGTCGCCGCTCGAACCGGTCGCGCTCGCACCGGCGGTCCTCCTCCTGGCCGCGACGGCTGTGGCGGCGGCGTGGTTCCCCGCCCGGCGGGCCACCCGGGTTAATCCGGTGGACGCCCTCCGGGTGGAGTAGTCACCCGCTTCCGAGGACACCGCTCAGGTGTTCATCGTCGCGGCGATCGCCCTGATCTTCCCGATCCCTTCAGAAGTGAGGTGCTGATCCCGTTCCATGAGCATCAGGATCCGGCGGAACTTGCGGAAGTCGATCCCGGTTCGGCTCTTGAGGGGATGCTGTTCGAAGAAGGGGATGATCGTGCCGCGCAGCTCGGCCTGACTGCGGACCCGCCAGGCCAGACGACCGGGACCGGCGGAACGGACCACCCCGCAGTGGAAGCAGGCTTTCAGGGCATGGAGCACCTGGACGTCCCGCTTCCGTCCGACCACTTCGAACTGCGGCAGAACCTGGTAGCCGGTTTTCATGTCCGGGTGCCGGTTGATGCCGACCGTGAAGCTCCCGCTCCCGTCGACGAATCCCGCGATCCACTGGGCTTCGAGCCGCACTGTCTTCCCTCCGGGCAGGGGTGACCCCGCATTCCGGAATTAAGTATATATCAATACTTAGCGTCCGACCAGCGGTCCTGCCTGCCGCCGACGGGAACAGGCTCATATCATGTCCAGGATGCAGACTCCCCACCCCGCCCCTTCCGGATGCGAAATCCGGAATCCCGCCGGCTCCGGGCGATGAGAGCCTAATCCCGCCGGTTCCGGGGTACGGTGGCCGAACCCCGCCGGCTCCATGGTACGTACATAGGGATGGCGATCCCCCGCGGCAGACAAGGGAGAGAGATCATGGAACGTGAGCGTATCAGGGAGAAGCTGGCCACCCCACCCACCCCCGACTACCTGCGCGCGAAGGCCGAAGAGGGCTGGCGCCTGGTGGCGCTGGAATGGGAACGCGAGACCGACAGCGAGGCGGCCGAGCCGGGGCATTTGAAAGAGCAGATTCCCTTCGGACTCCGGGTGTCGGCCGACTGCAAGCATCTGGAAGAGGATCCCGAGGAGAGGGAAGCCCTGACCCTGATGCTGGAACTGATCGTCGAGGACAAGCCGCTCTCGATCGTGGCCGAGGGATTGAACCGGCAGGGTCTGCGGAACCGGGGCGGGGAGGAGTGGACTCAGATCTCGGTCTTCAACATGCTCCCCCGCCTGATCGAGGTGGCTCCGCAGATCTTCTCGAGCGGCGACTGGATCGAACGCCGGAGCCGGGTCGA
>CAYSYY010000055.1:0-12426 GCA_964435265.1 uncultured Gemmatimonadota bacterium | reverse complement strand
CCGGGTCGAACCCGGCGCCGACTTCCACGCCGGCCGCCACCACCCCGACGGCATCTTCATAGCCGCCGGACCGGGTATCCCCTCCGAAGGAGTCCGGAGATCCCGCCGGCCGGTGGATATGCCCCGAGCCCGGCTCGTCGACGTGGCTCCGGCCGTACTCGCGCTGCTGGGGGTGGGAACCGGGGAGGGGAGGCCGGGACCATCGGGCGAAGGCAGGGATGAGTCCGCCGGTGCGGATCTTGCTGGAGAGGTCTACACCCCGGAGGAACGGGCCATCATCGAGAAGCGCCTGCGCGATCTGGGATATTGATGCCCTTGATATATGCTTTTCCGATATACCTCAGAGAGAAGAAAGAGGAGTGGGGAGATGGTGTTCTTGTAGCATGCCCAATCTTATAGTTTATAGATGTAAACTATTGTTTATGATTGTAAACTATAATTTATGGCATTTTGCAGAGCACATCCCTCCCCGCGCCATCCAACTCCGCCCCCGCCATCGTCCCACTCCGGATCTGTGAGGTTCCTCACATGAGAGCACCAAGCAGGCCATCCCAATATCATAGCAGCCCGTTCGATACCATCCTCGGGACGCCGGCAACGGTACGCCTGCTTCGCGAGCTGGTCCTCGATGGTAGTGCGGTCACCGCTCCCGATCTCGCTTTCCGGGTCGGACTCTCACGCGCGGGCACCCTGAAAGCACTCTCCCGCCTGGTCGCGACGGGGGTCGTGCAGGCCATCGGAGGAGGCTACGCGACCATCTACCGGATCAATGAGGTCCATACCCTGGCGGATCTAATCGTCGAGATGTTCCACCGGGAGCAGGCATATTCCGACCGGCTCATTCTCGATGCGCGTAACTTCGTGACCTGGAGGAAGGAAAATATCCTCTCCATCTGGCTGATCGATTCTGCGGAAGGACTTGTCACCTCGCCCGGAGAACACCTGAAACCTGGCCGGGAAGAGAGCCGGCAGGTGATCGATACAGGGGATGAGGATGGAACGGGACCGAACCGGGGGGTGCTGATCGTCATTGAAGGAGAGGAACCCGGGAAGGTCGAACGGGCCTTCCGGGAAATGCTGTCCTGGTTCACCGATTACCGGCCGTATTCCAGGATTCAAGCCATCTCCCAAAAAGAGCTGGGAACCCTGATCACCGGGCAGAAAGTCCGCTGGCGTGAGATCAGACAGCGCGCGACCTGTCTCTATGGTCTCATGCCGAGCGAATACGAAGACTGAATCGATCCCTGTACCGGTACGCTGGTGCGAGCCCGCCGCTGCCTTCTCGATCCGTCGCCGCTCGAATACGGCAGGCTCCTGGAATGCTGGCGTGATTGCGGAATGGCATACTATGGCAGCGGCGGCCGGCCGGCCACCGCGCGGTAGCGGTTGACGATCCGCAGGGCGGCTTCCTCGCCGAGCAGGCGGGCCAGGCGGGTATGCAGCCGGACCCGCAGCAGCCGGGGGTGACACCGGACCGGGATTCGGCTGAAACCGTGCCGGTGGCGGGCTTCGAGAACCTGCCGGACCGTTTCCACGGCGTGGGCGCGGTTCACGCTCCGGCCGCCTTCCTGCATGCCCGCCACGACAAGCCCTTCGATGAAGAGAGCCTCCCCCCGGCGCAGCTCGCGCAGAACGAACTCGTAGTCGCCCGCGATCGAGAACGCTTCATCGAAGGCGCCGTGCTCGGTGAAGAGGTCGCGGTGGTAGAAGGTGCTCGGGTTGGGAAGGGCCATGTTCTCACGCATCTTCGGCCGCACCGCGGCCCATGGTTCCCCGAGCTGAGCGAGGATCTCGCCGGCGGCGGTCATGACGTTCGTGGTCCCGTACACGATCCGGTACTCCCCCGCGGCCGCGGCGAGGTGGGGAGCGATCCGATCCAGAACATGCGCGTCCCAGAGAAAATCGTCGGCGCCGAGGAAGCAGTACCACTCGCCCGCCGCGTGCTCCAGAGCCTTGTTCCAGGCATGATAGATACCGCGGTCGGGAGCGGACTCGAAATAGGCGATCCGGCTCCGGCGGGCCTGCAGGAGGTCGACGGTACCGTCGGTCGAACCTCCGTCCATGACGATATGTTCCCACTCCGGATAGTGCTGGGCGGCGAGGCTGTCGAGAAGGCGCCCCAGGGTGGCGGATCCGTTCAGAACCGATGTGATGATGGTCATTTTGGGCTCGCGCCGGTCCATGATCCCGTATTATGGGCGATGCCATCTGGTTTGACCATTGCCGTCTGGTAGGTGACACTGGGCTCATGATCCGCAGATTCTTCCAGGCCACGGCTGTCTATATCGCGGCGTCGATTGTCGGCAGTGCGCTCAATTTCCTGCTCCTGCCCGTGCTGACCCGCCTGCTGACTCGCGCCGATTACGGTGTCATCGGTCTGCTCACCGCCACTACCGGCATCCTCGGTGCCGTCGTCGGGCTCAATCCCCATCTGCTGATCACGGTGCGCTTCCCCGAAGTCGACTCCCGGAACCTCCGGGGGCTGGTCAGCGCGGTCGTTCCGATCACGCTGGTGACCGCCGCCGCGGCGTTAGTGGCCCTCGAGATCGTCCGTGCCCTCTGGCCGGCCTTCCACCTTCCGCACTGGGTTCTGCTCGGTCTGGTCGTCTCCGCGGCGCTGGGCGTGGGACGTACCATCGGTCTGACGATCCTGCAGATGCAGAAGCGTCCGGTGGCCTACAGCGGCATCACGGTGGGATCGGCGGTTCTGAGCGCGCTCCTCATCCTGCTGTTCGTCGTGGGTTTCCGTTTCGACTGGCGCGGCAAATTCCTGGGCGATATCGCCGGCGTTATCATCTTCGGCCTGGTCTCGATCGTCTTCCTGGTCCGCAGCGGCTATCTCAGCTTCTCGTTCGAACACCGGCCGCTGCGCGAGGTGATCCGCTTTTCGACCCCGCTGGTCGTCCATGCCCTCGCGCTGTGGGCCCTGAACGCCCAGGATCGCTATTTCGTGACCGCGATGGTCGGGCTCGAGGCGAACGGTCTGTACAGCGTTGCGTACACCTTCGGACACGTTCTGAACCTCATCCACGCCGGCGTTCTGAAGGGATTCAATCCACACTTCTACGAGCGGGTCAGGAAAGAGGAGGAGAAGGGGAAGATCGTTCTGATGACCTACGCCTACCTGGGGTCGGCGGTTCTGGGGCTGGTCGTCTTCGTCGGGATAGCGAAACTGATCGTCCCGGTCTTCCTGGGCCGGGATTTCACCTCCAGTTTCATCTATATCCCCTGGGTGGCCCTCGGCTACACCTTCAATGCCCTGCGCAACTTCATGACCGGATACCTGTATGTGGCTGAACGGACGCGGCTCATCGGCACCCTCACCCTCAGCGCGGCCGTTCTGAACGCTGTACTGAACTTGCTTTTCATCACCTGGTACGGCGCCGTCGGCGCGGCCATCTCAACCGCCGTCACCTTCGCGTTCATCGCCGTGCTGACCACCGTGTTCGCGGTGCGGTCGTGGCCGATGCCGTGGGGCGCGGTGGTGAAGACGGCCTGGCGCGGATGGAGAAAGGGGGGCGGAGGGTGAGAGAGTGGAGGGTGAGAGAGTGGAGGGTGAGGGAGTGGAAGGTGAGGGAGCGGATGGTGAGGGAGCGGATGGTGAAAGAGCGGAGGGTGAGGGAGCGGACTGCCGCCGGGATTGAGGGGGGTGTGAGATGAGCTCCCGTAACTGGAAGCAGAGGCTTTCGGACCGTCTCCGCTATCCCCGGACCATCACCCTGCCGGGACCGCGGGGACCGCTCAGCTTCCGGGTCTGCAACCGGACCGAGGAATATCGGGTGGCGGAGTACGGAGGGGAGGAGGAGTTCCTGCGGCGTTTCACCGCGGAGCTGGCGGAGGGTGATTGCGTCTTCGACATCGGCGCCAGTGTGGGGCTCATGACCCTGTTCGCGGCCGCGAAGGTCGGGATGCCGGAGGAGGCCGGTTCGGCCGCCGGTCGGGTGGTGGCTTTCGAACCCGATCCGGAAACCCGCCGCCGGCTGGAGAAGAACCTGCGGCTGAACGGACTGGGGGGGAGCACGGTCATCCCGTGGGCGGTCGGGGAGAGCGAGGAGGAAGCGGTCCTCTTCTCCAACGGGACTGACGGATTCGCTCCGACTCTGCGGGCGCAGGTCGGTCGGGAGGGCGCCCCGACCGGCCGGGTGAGCGTATCGGTCCGATCCCTAGACGCCGCCCTGGCGGCGGGCGAGCTGCCCCTGCCGACGGTTCTGAAGATCGACGTCGAGGGCGCCGAGATCCTCTGCCTGCGTGGAGCCCGCCGGCTCCTGACGGGGGCCTTCGGGGCACCGCCGCGGCGCGTCTTTCTGGAGATCCATCCGCTCTTTCTCCCCTCGTTCGGAGCCTCGGCAGAAGAGGTGCGGCAGCTCATGGGAGCGTGCGGGTACCGAGAGCTCTGGCAGCTGGAACGTGAGGATCAGATGCACGTCTGCTTCCTTCCCCGGGGGAAGAGCTGAGCCGGTGGGCGCTCTGCTCCGGGAAGCGGCCGCCGGCTGGATGCGGCTCCGGGCCCTGGTCCAGCTTCAGCTGCTGCGGCGCACGCCGGTCGTCGTCTACCAGATGGGGAAGGTCGGATCGCGCTCGGTCTATGATTCCCTGCGCTCGGCCGGCGGGATCTTCGTCGCACACGTGCACCGGATGAATCCGGGGACCATCGCGGCGGTGGCCGAACAGTACCGGCTCAGCGGCCGCCGGGCTCCCCGGGGCGACGTGCTCGGCCCTTCGCTCTACCACCACGCGGTCCGGCGGGGTCGTCCCCTCGAGGTCGTCACTCTGGTGCGGGACCCGGTGGCGCGCAACCTCTCGGCCTTTTTCGAGAACCTCGACGCCTTCACCGATATCGGTCCTGACCGGCTGAGGGAGGACGTCCCCGGGTTGATCGAACTCTTCCTCGCCGCCTACCCGCATGAGGTGCCGCTCACCTGGTTCGATCGCGAACTCCGGGCGACCCTGGGCGTCGATATCTTCGCGGTCCCGTTCCCGGCCGAACGGGGGTGGGTGGAACTGACCGGTTCCGGGCACCGAGTGCTGGTGCTCAAGCTCGAAGCAGGGGACGCGGTGATGCAGCAGGCCATCGGCGCCTTCCTGGGACGGCCTGACTTCCGGCTGCGACGGACCAATGTCGGGGTGGAGAAACCGTATGCCCGGCTCTACGATGAGGTGAAGCACGCGATCCGTCTGCCGGAGGAATATCTAGAGCGGATGTACACCTCACGCCTCTGCACCCACTTCTACCCGGCCGTGGAGATCGCGGCTTTCCGGAACCGCTGGCAGAGGGGAGCGAGCGATGCCCGCTGACTGGATCGACATCAGCGTCCCGATCGATCCCGCCACCCTGCCGACCTGGCCGGGGAGCCCGCCGGTGCGGCTCACCCGGATCCACAGCCTGGCAGGGGGCGAGGAGTGGAACGAGACCGAACTGGCCTGCAGTGTCCATACCGGCACCCATATCGACGCTCCGGCGCACTTCGTAGCCGGCGGGGGGACGGTCGATGAACTCAGCCTCGGATCACTCAACGGTCCGTGCCGGGTGGTCGGCCTGGAACGGCTCGGGATGGTGACCGCCGGCGCCCTCGAAGCCGCCGGCATCCCGTCCGGAGCCCTGCGGCTGCTGCTGAAGACCGATAACTCCGGCCGCTGGGGACCGCACTTCGATCCCGGCTTCACCGCGCTCGATGCCGCGGCGGCCGAGTGGGTGGTGGCCCGCGGCATCCGGCTCATCGGGATCGACTACCTCTCCATCCAGGCGTATGAAGAGTCGAACGAGGTGCACCGGTGCCTGCTCGAAGCCGGAGTTATCGTTCTGGAAGGGATCATCCTCGCCGGGGTGGACCCTGGTCTCTACGAACTCGTCTGTCTGCCGCTCCGACTCGCCGGGGCTGAAGGCGCCCCGGCCCGGGCGATGATCAGACCGCTGCGATCGCAGGAGAGAGCATGAGCCCCCGCTACCGGGTCCTCATCACCGCACCGTATTTCATCCCGGTCGTGGAGCGCTACCGTTCCCGCCTCGAGGCGGCGGGCTGCGAGCTCATCCTTCACGAAGTCGCGGAACGGGCCGGGGAAGGGGAACTGCTCACCCTGATCGGCGGGATCGACGGGGTGATCGGCGGTGATGACGCCTTCACCCGCCGGGTCGTGGAAGCCGCCGACCGCCTGAAGGTCATCGCCAAATGGGGAACGGGGATCGACTCGATCGATCTCGAAGCCTGCCGCGAGCGTGCGATCGCGGTCCGCAACACCCCCGACGCCTTCAGCCTGCCGGTGGCCGATTCGGTTCTCGGGTACGCCCTCATCTTCGCCCGCCGGCTCCTCGAAACCGACCGGACGATGCAGGCCGGGATCTGGTCGAAGGCCCCCGCCGTTTCCCTGGCCGAGTGGACTTTCGGGATCGTCGGAGTAGGCAATATCGGTAGCCGGGTGGCGCGCCGGGCGGCGGCCTTCGGGGCGCGGCTGCTCGGCAACGACATCGTCGAGATCGCACCCGATCTGCTTGTCGGGACGGGCATGACGGCGGTCGGCCTCGATGAACTCCTGTCCGCGAGTGACGTGGTCAGCCTGAACTGCGACCTCAATCCCACCAGCCGGCACCTCATCAACGCCCGTACCCTCGCCCTCATGAAGGAGGGAGCGGTCCTGATCAACACCGCCCGGGGGGCGGTCGTGAACGAGACCGATCTGATCGCCGCTCTCGACTCCGGCCGGCTCGGCGGCGCCGCGCTGGACGTCTTCGAGGTCGAACCGCTCCCGGCCGACTCCCCTCTGCGCGGCCGCCCCGATGTCCTGCTCGGTCCGCACAACGCCAACTCGAGCCCGCGGGCCTGGGAGAGGGTACACGAGAACACCGTTCGGAACCTCCTGCAGGTCCTGAGAGAAGGGGAATGACATGGAGAAACAGGTCGTCCTCATTACCGGCGTACTCGGCGGGATCGGACTGGCCACCGCCGCGGTCTTCCGGCGGAACGGATGGCGGGTGGTCGGGGTGGATGTGGCTCAGGCGCCCGCCGGCACCGACACCGCGACCGACCGGCTGGTGCAGGCCGATATCGCCCGGGCCGAAGACATCACCGCGCTGATCGCCGGGATCACGGAGCAGGAAGGTCGTCTCGACGCCCTGGTGAACAACGCCGCAGTACAGATCTGCAAACCGCTCGAGGAAACCACCCTGGAGGACTGGGACCGGCTCATGAGCGTGAACCTGCGGGCGCCCTTCTGGTGCATCCGGCAGGCCCTGCCGCTCCTGCGCGCGGCCCGCGGTTCGGTGGTCAACGTGAGCTCGGTCCACGCCGTAGCCACCTCGCCGCGGATCGCGGCTTATGCCTCGAGCAAGGGCGCCCTGGCCGCCCTGACCAGGGCCCTGGCCGTGGAACTGGCCGGAGAGGGCATCAGGATAAACGCCGTTCTCCCGGGCGCGGTGGACACCCCCATGCTGCGGGCCGGATTCTCCCGAGGGCACCTGGAGGGCACCAACCTCGAGGCGCAGCTCCGCGAGTTCTACAGCCGGCATCGGATCGGCCGGATCGCGCAACCGGAGGAGATCGCCGAGGCGATCCTCTTCCTGGCCGACCGCCGCCGGGCGGCCTTCATCACCGGTGAGAGCCTGGTGGTGGACGGCGGTGTCACCGTCACCCTGAGCACGGAGTAGATCATGGCGGAGCGGTTCACCGCGCTGGTGCCCATGAAGGGGCACAGTGAACGCATCCCGGGGAAGAACCTGCGCCCGCTCCACGACCGCCCCCTCTGCTTCCACGTGCTCGAGGTGCTGAGCGCGCTGCCGGAGGTGGAAAGGATCGTGGTCAACACCGACTCCGACGAGATCGCGGCCGCCTGCCGGGAGGCTTTCGCGGTCACGATCCATGAGCGTCCGGTCGCCATCCGGGGCGACGATGTCTCGATGAACCTGATCATCGCCCACGATCTGAGCCTGCTCCCCGAGACCGACCTCTTCATCCAGACCCACGCCACCAATCCCCTCCTCACCCTCCCGACCGTGACCGCGGCCATGACGGCGTGGCACGCCGGCCGCGAGCGCTTCGATTCCCTCTTCTCGGTGACCCGGCACCAGAGCCGGTTCTACGATGCCGGCGGCCGGCCGCTCAACCATGACCCCGGCGAGCTGCTCCGTACCCAGGATCTTCCGCCGCTGCTGGAGGAGAACTCCTGCTTCTACCTCTTCTCCCGAGCTTCCTTCAGCCGGACCGGACGGCGCATCGGGGAGCGTCCGCTTCTCTTCGCGATCGATCCGCTCGAGGCGATCGACATTGATGAAGAGAGCGACTGGCGCCTGGCCGAGGCCCTGCTCCGGCTGCGGGCGCCGGACGACGGGCAGGTGCCCGATCCGTGAGGGGGGAGCAGCCGCAGAGCGCCGGTACCGGCAGCAACACCGGCCCGACTCCCGACACCGTTGCCTACGCGCCCCGCAACCGGCTGGCCATCCGCCGGCGCGCGGTGGCCTGGTTCCTGCTGCGGGCGGTCTCGAAGATCATCCGGACGCTGCGCGGCCGGCGTCTGGGAGACCGCTTCTCGGCCGTCGCCCTGGTGGTGGGGCGGGGGGGCGGAAAGCGCGAACCGGACCGGGAATCCGACCGGCTCGTTCTTGGCTCGGCTCTCAACCGCCTCGCCTGGTATCTGGGCGGGGTCGGCGTCCGGGAGAGCGTCGACGGATCTTGTCGGATCCACTGCCTGGTGCCGCCCGACCTCGCCGGGCTGGATCCCGAGGTCCCCGTCACGCAGCGCGACTACCTCGACCGGCTCCCCACGGATGTGATCCGCCCGGCCGCCCGGATCTCCGGGCGGGAGTATGACTGGCTGCTGCTCGACGCCGCGCGCGACCTGCGCCGCTGGCGCTGGCTGCGCCGGATCGACCGTGTGCGGATCACCGATCCGGCTTTCTTCAGCGGAGTCGAACACGCCGGCTGGCAGATGGTCATGGAGCGGACGGTGGACCGGGCCGGAAGGGAGGCGCTCGAGGCGTCCTCGCAGGCCAATCTGGAACGGCTCGTCGACCGCCACGGCGGTGCCGGCGAGGTCGTGGTGCTCGGCACGGGACCTTCGGTGGAAGGGGTCGCCGATCTCGAGCTCACCGGACGTCCGGTCGTGATCTGCAACAGCCTGGTGAAGAACGACCGGCTTCTGGAGCACCTGCGACCCGTCGTGGTGTGCTTCGCCGACGAGGTCTTCCACCTGGGACCCAGCGCCTACGCCGCGGCTTTTCGTGACGATCTGCTCAGGGTCGTCGAGCGGTACGAACCCTTCATCGTCACCCGTCCCGACGGCGCCGCCCTGCTGCAGCGCCACCATCCCGAACTCGCCGACCATCTGATCGGCCTCCCGATGGCGGGCCGGATCTGGAACGTGCCGGGGAGCGACGCCTTCCGGGTGCGGCCGACCGTCAACATCATGACGCTGTACATGCTCCCGGTGGCGGCCCGGCTCGGCCGGACCATCCTCATCGGCGGATCCGACGGTCGCCGGCCCGGGGAAACGTACTTCTGGAAGCACGGGCGGAGCGTGCAGTACGAGGGTCTCATGGCGACGGCCTTCGCCACCCATCCCGCCTTCTTCCGCGACCGGATCTATACCGATTACTACGACACCCACGTCCGGCAGCTGGAAGCTCTGCTCACCGCCCTCGAGGCGCGTGGACACCGCCTCGTGAGCCTCACTCCCAGCTGGATCCCCGCCCTGCGGCGCCGGCAACCGGAGTGATCCGGCAGCCGCGGCCGGCGGCGCCAACCGGCGGTCCGGGCGCGATGCCGTCTTGACAGCGGGTGGTGCCGCGGGTAGTGTGCGTGGCCTGGAGGGCGCGCCGGATGGGTGCGCCCGATTGGTTATGAACGCAAACGACCGCAATATCCTCGATTTCGAACGGCCTATCGTCGAGCTGGAGCGCCGCATAGCCGAGATGCGCGCGTACGCCGAGGAGGAGGACATCGACCTCGAGGATGAGATCGCGAAGCTGGAGAAGAAGTCCGTCCGGCTGCGCGAGGACGTCTACCGCAGGCTGACCCGATGGCAGCGGGTCCAGCTCGCCCGTCACGGGAACCGGCCCTACACCCTCGACTACATCGAGCGCATGTTCAGCGACTGGATCGAGCTGCACGGCGATCGGGCCTTCGCCGACGACACGGCTATCGTGACCGGATTCGCCACCTTCAACGGTTCCACGATCGGCGTCATCGGACACCAGAAGGGACGCGATACCAAAGAGCGGATCTACCGGAACTTCGGTCAGGCCCGCCCCGAAGGGTACCGGAAGGCGTTGCGGGTGATGAAGCTGGCGGCCCGTTTCGGGCATCCGATCGTGACCTTCATCGATACCCCGGGCGCCTATCCCGGAGTGGGGGCCGAGGAGCGGGGGCAGGCCGAGGCGATCGCCGTGAACCTGCGCGAGATGGCCGCGCTCCCCGTACCGATCGTCTCGCTCGTGATCGGGGAAGGGGGTTCGGGAGGTGCGCTGGGCATTGGTGTCGCCGACCGTATCTACGCCCAGGAGAACACCTATTATTCGGTGATCACCCCCGAGGGCTGCGCCTCGATCCTGTGGCGCTCGAAGGACCACGCCGCCAAGGCCGCCGACGCCATGAAGATCACCGCCCGCGACCTGTACGAACTGGGGATCCTGGACGGGATCGTCTCCGAACCGAACGGCGGGGCCCACCGGGCGCCCGAGGAAGCGGCCCGGGAACTCGCGACGGTGCTCCGGACAGCGCTCATCGAGCTGGTCCGTCTCCCCGCCCCGGAACTGATCGACCAGCGGATCGAGAAGTACGCCCGCATGGGTTATTTCGCCGAATAGCAGCCGCTCCGGCGGCTCGACCGGCCACCGGCTCGACCGGCCACCGGCTCACCCGACCGGGAGGAGAGATGCGGGGCCACGGTGCTCCGTCACGCGATATGACCCTGGCCGATGAACTGCTCGCTCTTCTCGTCTGTCCCCGCTGTCGCGGGCCGCTCGACTACCGGCCCGGGCAGCAGCGGCTCGCCTGCGAGGCCTGCCGCCTGCTCTACCGGATCGAGGAGGGCATTCCGGTCATGCTCATCGACGAGGCCGAGGCGTACGGAAGCGAAATTGACACATCCCGCCCGATGACCTAAAATAGGACTCTATCGCATCAACCCCTGCAAGAGGCTGCCTGGAGCCCGTTGCGCGCGAAACAGCAGTACGGTGAAGCCGCCGCCCCGCAGCGGGCAGGCGGTGGCGCGCCCGCCGCAGTGGAGCGGCGGTACCAGCAGCAGGGGGGTATCCCCATGAAGAGCAGATCCTCGCATTTGATCGCGGCGGTGCTTCTCCTCCTTTTTCTTCTGCCCGCGGCGGCTGCGGCGCAGGTCTCCAACGCCGGTGTGATCTTCCTCACCATCGAGCCCGGCGCGCGCAATGCCGGCATCGGTGGTGCCGGCGTGGCCCTGGGGGTCGATTCCGGTCCGACCGCCAGTTTCTACAATCCGGCGGCCCTGGCGTTCATCCCCGGCACCTCGTTCACCGGGATGCACAACAAGGCTCTCCCCGAGCTGGTCGATGATTTCTACTATGAGTTCCTCGGCGGGACCCACTCCTTCGGTCCCGCCGGCGGGATCGGCGGGAACATCACCTTCTACTCCTACGGCAGCCAGCTCCGGACCGATGGATCGGGCAATGAACTGGGCACCATCGAGAGCTACGATCTGGCCGCCTCGGCATCCTACGGCGTGAAGGTGAAGGAGAACCTCGCCGTCGGCGGTACCTTCAAGGTGATCTACTCCAATCTCTCGCCGGTCGGGGCCGAGGCCGAGAAGGGGGACGGGCGGGCTTTCACCTTCGCGGTCGATGCGGGGATCCTCTTCACCGATGTCGTCCCCCGGCTGAACCTCGGGATCGTCTGGCAGAATGTGGGTCCCGATATCGCCTACATAGACCGCGACCAGGCCGATCCGCTTCCCCAGAACCTCAGGGTCGGCATCGCCTGGCAGGCGGTGCAGAAAGAGCAGCACCGCCTCACCCTGGTGTACGACGCCTACAAGTCGCTGGCTCAGCGTGACAAGTCCTTCCTGGTGAGCGCCATCTTCGGACTGACCGACGACAAGCCCCGCACCGAGCTGGAACAGATCGTGCACATGGGGGGGGTGGAGTACGTCTTCGCCGATCTCATCGCCCTGCGCACCGGGTACTTCTACGACAGCATCGGCGTGGTGAAGTACCCCACCTTCGGGGTCGGGATCAGCTGGCGCTCCTATCACTTCGATCTCAGCCACGCCTATTCACCCGACAAACCGTACTCACAGGGAACCCGGGTCTCGGTCTCGCTGGTTTTTTAGTGTCATGTCGCGTGACACGTGTCGGTACCGAGAGCGACGCTGCGCCCGCCCGGCCAGGCGCGGCGACGACGGCATAGCGATGGCTATGCCGAGGAGGCGCAACGCCGCCGGCCGGGATGCAGCGCCGCTCGAATACGA
>CAYSYY010000054.1:0-12525 GCA_964435265.1 uncultured Gemmatimonadota bacterium | reverse complement strand
GGTCACGGTGCGTGTCGGTAGGCCCGCCCTGATCCGACGGATCTCGGCCGACGGCGACAGCTCCATCTCGGCGATGACGATCCCGCTGGGAAGCTCGCGATAGGTGCAGTATCCCGGCTGCACCGTGCCCGAGGTGGTGACGCGCAGCTGCCGGAACTCACCGTCACGGTACTCGAACCTGATCCCGTGCAGATACTCGGCCAGGTTCCGGATGGCCTCCATGCGGGCGGTGCGTTGGGCGATGACCAGGCGGGCCTGATCGACCGTCACGGCCGGATTCTGAGCCTTCATGCGCTCCAGCTCCGTCCGGGCCGCTTGCGCGGGGACCGCGCCGGCCAGGGCGAAACCCTCGGCCAGATACACCTCCTGGGCGATGAGAGAGGAGAAGGGTGAGATCGGGATCAGGATGCAGAGCAGGACCAGGAACATGGGACGAGGGGATTGGCCCGGGTTGGTGGATCGTAGCGTGGGTGTGTCACGCCTGCTTGATATTGAGGATCGCCGCATTGTTTCACCTTCCCGTGTTTCCGGCTTGCGGTGGTGCAGCCGGTGGTTCCTGTCGCCCGATCGGCCCCGGGGGCAGGTGGGCGAGCAGGTAGTCGGTGAGCAGGGTATAGAGGTGCCGGGTGGTGTTGGGGCCCTCGTAGATGCCGTGGGAGCGGTTGGGGTAGGGGAAGTAGGTGAACTGCTTGTTCTGGGCGATGAGCTCGTTCACCAGGGCTTCGGAGTTCTGCCAGTGCACGTTGTCGTCGCCGGTGCCGTGGATGAGCAGCAGGTTCCCCCTGAGCTGGCGGGCGAAGGTGATGGGGGAACCGAGCCGATAGCCCTCGGCGTTCTCATCGGGCAGGCCCATGTAGCGCTCCTGGTAAATCGTATCGTAGTAGCGCTGGTTGGTGACCGGGGCCACACTCATGGCGGTGTGGTAGAGATCGGGGTAGCGGAAGATCATGTTCAGGCTCATCGAGCCGCCGCCGCTCCACCCCCAGATCCCCACCCTGGACGAGTCCACGAAGGGCCACTTCCTGATCGCGCCCAGGGCGGCGGCCTGATCCTTCGAGGCCAGAATACCGATCTGCCCGTAGATGCACTTGCGCCACTCCCTCCCGCGCGGGGCCGGCGTGCCGCGGTTGTCGACGCTGATCACTACATACCCCCGCTGCGTCAACAGGGTGTGCCAGAGGTATCGGCTCCCCCCCCAGCTGTCCAGCACCGTCTGCGCGGCCGGTTCGCCGTAGACATGGAAGAGCACCGGGTACTGCAGGGCGGGATCGAAGTCGTGCGGTTTCATGATCCACCCGTCCAGCTCGAGTCCCGGCTCGATCTCGACCCGGAAGAACTCCACCCGGGCCCGGGCCAGCCGGTCGAGGCGCTCGCGAAGTCCGGCGTTCTCGACGAAGGTGCGCACGCTCTCGTGTCCGGGCAGGCGTATGAGCTCGATCCGCTGGGGGGTGTCGAAGTCGCTCCAGGTGTGGAAGGCCCACTGCGCGTCGGGGGAGAGGGTGTAGGCGTGGGTGCCGGAGGCCCCGGCGGGGGTGAGCCGCTGCGGCCGGCCGGGGCCGAAGAGGCGGGTGCGGTAGAGATAGCGCTGGGTCGGGTTGTCGGGGCTGGCGATGAAGTAGAGCCAACCTCCCGCCTCGTCGATGTTCACGATGGTCTCGACGTCAAAATCGCCGGGGGTGACCGGCGTCCATTCACCGCTCTCCCGGTCGACGAGGTAGACGTGCCGCCAGCCGTCGCGTTCGCTCACCCAGGTGAAGCGCCGTCCCCCCTCCAGCCACGGCCAGTCGTCCACGGCATCGAGCCAGGCGTCGTCGCGGTCGATGAAGAGGGTGCGCACGGCGCCGGTGCGCGCGTTGCCGAGCATCACCCGGTTGTTGTTCTGGTGGCGGTTGAGGTGCTGCACGATGACCTCGTCGCTCGAGGCCGCCCACTCCATGCGGGGGAGGTAGGTGTTACGGGGATCGCCCGGGGTCTGCAGCCAGATCGTCTGCGCGCTCGCCACCTCCACCACTCCCGCCCGGCAGGCGGAGTTGGTGGTGCCGGTCTTGGGGTACTGCACCGGGATGACCCGGGCGTAGAGCGAATCGGTGTTGTTGATCAGGTAGAACTCGCCCACGCCGGAGGCGTCGAACTGCCAGTAGGCGATGCGCTCCCCGTCGGGGCTCCAGCGGAAGCCGTCGCGCAGGCCGAACTCCTCTTCGTACACCCAGTCGGAAGTGCCGTTGATGATGGTCTCGGAACCGTCATCGGTCAGCGCCCGCATCTCGCCCGTGGCCAGATCCTCGAAGTAGAGGTTGTGCGAAACCGAGTGCACGTAGGCGGCGCGGGTGGCCGCGGGATCGAACTTGGCGAACATCAGGGTGGAGGGCTCCAGCTCCCGGCCGAGCTGCCGCAGCCGCCCGCTCGCCAGATCGAGGACCCAGTAGTCGCCCCGGGTGTTGCGGCGCCAGACGCGGCGGGAGTTGGTGAAGATCAGGAGCTTCGAACCGTCGTCGGACCAGGTGTAATCCTCGATCCCCAGCGCCCGCGTGGATCCGGCCGGGATGAGCCGGTCGGCCGCGACGATGACCTCGCGAGCGCCGCTCACCGGATCGTACCGCACGATATCGGTGCCGCCGCGCACCGACGCCGAGCGCTCCAGGGTGGTGTAGCCCGAGCCGTCGGCGAGCCAGCGCGCCGGCCCGAATCCCTCGCCCCGGAACTCGGCGGAGTTGAAGATGCGGTCGACGGTGAGCAGGGCGTCGCCGGCCGGCTGGGCGGCGAGTGCGGGCGGGGGGAGCAGGATGGCGAGAGTGACAATGACAGGCAGGAGCGGCAGGGCGCTTCGCTTCACGGCTTTCCCCTCATTTCTCGCGCGGGCGGTTGGCGTCGGCGCCGGTATGAACGTATGATGCTCTCCGGTACGATAACCTCCGGGAGGTATCATGCTAACCGAGAGAATCCGCCGGTACCACGAAGAAGGAGAGCTCCGATGAGAGGTCGTCCCCGTTCCCGCCGCCTGTTTGCCCTGATCGCTCCCGCCGTTCTGCTGGTCCCGGCGGCGGTGCTCACGTTCGCTTGTCCCCGGCCGGTGCCGCCGACCGAGGTCACCGAGGCTGCCCCCGATGCCTGCACCAGCGTCATCGCCGGCCGCCTGGCCACGACCGACGGATCCACCATCACCTCGCACACCTGCGACGGATCCAGCCGGAACTGGCTCGAGATCGTGCCCGGCGGGCGGCATGAGCCGGGGGAGATGGTCCCGGTGTGGAACAAGCAGATCAAGCGGACCGAGTTCGTGGGCGACCTGCGCGGGCTCGAAGCCCTGGGGGAAGTGCCCCAGGCGCCCGAGACCTTCCGGTTCGTGCACACCGTCTACCCCTGTCTCAACGAGCACCAGCTCGCCATGGGCGAGACCACCATCGGGGGCCGGCGGGAACTGCGGAGTTCCATCGGCATCTTCTCGATCGAGGAGCTGCAGAAGATCGCCATCGCCCGCTGCCGTACCGCCCGGGAGGCGATCACCATGATGGGTGAACTGGCCGAGCAGTACGGCTACGTCGACACCGGCGAGTGCCTGACCATCATCGATCCGAAAGAGGCCTGGTTCTTCGAGATCTTCGGCCCCGGGCGCGACCGGAAGGGTGCGGTGTGGGCGGCGGTGCGCATCCCCGACGACCACGTGGCGGTCTCGGCCAACATCCCCCGGATAGCCGGGATCAGCCCGTCGGATTCCTACAACTGCATGGCCTCGGACAACGTCTTCAGTCTGGCCCAGGAGATGGGGTGGTGGGATCCGGGGAGCGGCGAGCCCTTCAAGCTGTGGCAGGCCTACAACGGCCGCAAGCCCTTCTCCTACCGCGAGTACTGGGCCCTCAGCCGCCTGGCGCCCTCGCTCGGCCTGCGTTTCGACGCCGATGAGCTCCCCCTCTCGGTGCGGCCCGATGCCAAAGTCTCGGCCCGGGACGTCATGGATCTGCTGGGCGCAACCTATGAGGGGAGCGAGTTCGATCCGGTGGGCAACCTCCGGGTGCAGAACCGCCGGACCGGCGAGGAGGGACCGAGTCCGGCTGCCAATCCGTGGATGAGCCGGGACATGGCCACCCTCTTCAACACCGTCAAGCCGGGGACGGTGCAGCAGAACCGCACCATCAGCGTCAACGCCGCCTCCTACTCCACCGTGATCCAGTGCCGCGACTGGCTCCCCGACCCGGTCGGCGGTCTGCTCTGGCTCGGCTTCGACTGTCCCACCCTGATCCCGCGGATCCCGATCTTCGCCGGCACCCGCGAGCTGCCGCTGGAGTTCTCGATCTCCTCCCAGCACCGCTTCCGGCGCGACGCCGCGGCCTGGGCCTTCCACCGGGCCTGCCGGCTGGCCCAGATCCACTACTACCGCGACCGGGATGATCTGCTGGCGGTCCGCACCGAGCTGCTCGACAAGGCCTTCGCCGAGCTGCCCCTGATCGAACAGCGGGCCGTCGAACTCTTCCGGGAGGATCCGGCGGGGGCGGAGGCGTTCGTGAACAGCTACTCCAACGGCTTCGCCCGGCTCGTGCTCGACCGCATGTGGCAGGCCGGGGACGAACTCTGGACACGGTACAAGAGCGGATTCTGAGCGCGCGGTTTCAGGGGAGGCGGGAGTTCTTCGAGAACGCCGGGGCGTCCGGCCGGACGAAAGATCCCTTGCATCCTTTCTCGCTCTACCGCTACTTTTGCGGTGCGGCGCAGAGGTTGCACTGAGGATTCCGAAAGAGAGCACCGGGACTGCGAAGCCGTCCCGGTGTTTTTAGAGGCGGGGTCACCGGTCGATCGCATGCGACGGATCCGTCACAACGGCCCACGGGCCGATCAGCACTCCGGGTCCCGACGGGCCCGGACCGAACAGAAGGAAAGCAGCAGTTATGGCACGAGGCACAGTCAAGTGGTTCAGCGAAACAAAAGGCTACGGTTTTATCACTCTTGATGATGGATCGGGCGATTGCTTCGTTCACCACTCAGCGATAGCCGGCGAAGGTTTCAAGACCCTCAACGAAGGCGAGGTCGTGGAATTCGACGTCGTCGAAGGAAAGAAGGGCCCCGCAGCGGAGAACGTTCGCCGGGTCTGATATCCGACACCTCATGCAAATCGAAAGCCCCCCGCGGCCTCCGCTGCGGGGGGCTTTCGTGTATCGGGGTTGCCGCTCCGGAACCTCAGGACACGATTTTGCTCAGCGCCCGGTGCTGATCCGCTGCCCCCGCTGTGTGATCTCGGGATTGCGGTCGAGTGCAACCATCCGCGGCATGTTCCCCAGTTCCAGCGCCGAGGCGTAGACGAACTTCGTGACCCGTTCGGCTTTGTCGAAATCGCAGAGGTGGATCTCGTCGGCCGGGGTATGCAGTTCCGGCGTGATATCGGAGAAGAAGAAGGTGGCCGGGATCGAGTAACTGTGGTAGGCGTAGTGGTCGCTCTGACGGTGGTAATTGTTGGTGGGCAGGTCGGGGTCGTTGTACTTGTCGTCGATCGCGATCAGACCGAGCCGATCGCAGACCCGCCGGTGGGCGGCATCGAGTTCGGAGCTGACGAAGTGGGAGCCGATCAGGCAGATCGAGTCGTGGTCGTTGCGCGAGATCATGTCCATCTGCAGCATGGCGTTGATCTTCTCCAGCGGCACCGGGCAGTTCTGCACGAACCACCAGGCGCCACGCAGGCCCTTCTCCTCCCCGGCATGCCAGACGAAGATGACCGACCGCTTCGGGCGCTCGATCGTCATGGCCTGGGCGATCTCGAGCATCGAGACCGTGCCCGAACCGTTGTCGTCGGCGCCGTTGCAGATGCTGTCGGGGTAGGCGCCGTGCCGGATCCCCACGTGGTCGTAGTGAGCGCCGATGACGACGTACTCGTCCTTGAGTACGGGGTCGGATCCCGGGACCATGGCCACCACGTTCTGGGTGTGTTCGGACAGGGTGTCGGTCTCCAGGTCGATCGTCGCCTGCCGGCCCGACAGGGCCCGGCCCTCGATCCGCTCACCGCGGGCCAGCCGGGCGAACATCGCCTCCAGCTCGGCCCGGGAGATGCCGAGCACGGCCGCGGCCGCATCGTGCCGCAGCTCCAGCACCGGGATACGCGCGCCACGCTGCATCCCGCCGCGTGGAGCCCCGCCGCGTTGTTCACCACCGCTGCTGCTGCGGGGGGGTGAGCTGGCCCCGGCCGGCCACGAGACACCGCCGGTGCTGACTTCGAACTCGGCGCCGGTCATCGCCCGCTCGCGCGAGGGGGAGATGACGTTGAGGACCGCCACCGCACCCGCACCGGCAGGGGTGAAAGTTCGCATCGACCGTAACCGCCGGTTGTCTCCCAGCCGCAGGGCGTGTCCCTCGGGGAGTTCCCCCTCGAGCAGGACCGCGATCTTGCCTTGGAGATCGAGTCCGCTGTAATCGTCCCACCCCGCCTCGGCGTCACTGGCGCCGTAGCCGACCAGCACCAGTTCGCCGGTCAGGTCCGCCGCGGTGGAACCGCTCGCACCGAAATCGGTCGGGAACATGAAGGTCCGGCCTCCGGCCGTCAGGGTGGAGGTCCGGGAGAGCACCGTCCGGCTCAGGGGAATGGTCTGATAAAAGGAGCCGTCGGGCATCAGGGGGGTGAGCCCGTACGCCTCGACCCGCGTGGCCAGGTAGAGCGCGGCCATATTCAGGCCCGGCGAGGGGGTATCGCGCCCCTGCATTTCGTCGGCCGAGATGAAGGCGAGGTGCATGCGCAGCTCGCCCGCCGTGATGGAGTCGAGCGCCTGCTGCTGGGCATGCAGGGGAGCGGTGCAGCCCAGAAGCAGGGCGGCCGCCGCCATCGTGGTGAGGATCGTTCGCCGGAACATGGTCACCCCCGGGTGATGGGTGGATGGTGAAGTCCTTCTCTCTGTACAAAGCGGCGGACCCGTTCGTTCACGGGCCCGGAAGTATATGTGGGGCGCGGTCCGAGTCACCGCGCAGCCATCCGCACAGGATCCGGGCGCGGCATCCGGGCGTCCACGCTCCGCCGCCAGCGCTCCAGCATCGCCTGCAGCTCGGCCGCCCGTGCCGGTTCGGCCGCAGCCAGGTCGTGTGCCTCGCCGGGGTCGGAGCGCAGGTTGTAGAGCTCGATGTTCCCGTCCTCGTACCACTCCACCAGCTTCCAGTCCCCGGCCCGCACCGCACCCCCCGGCCGGTTCCCCGAACCATGGTAGTGCGGGAAGTGCCAGTAGACCGCCTCGCGCTCGAGACCGCCGCGTCCGCGCAGCACCGGCACCAGGTTCAGTCCGTCGACGTGCTGTTCCGGGCGCTGGGTGAGTCCCGCCATGGCCAGCATGGTGGGGTAGAAGTCGGTGCTGGTGACGACCTCGGTGCAGATGCTGCCCGGTGCGGTGACTCCCGGCCAGCGAACGATCATCGGTTCCCGGATGCCTCCCTCGTAGAGCCAGCCCTTGCCGGCCCGCAGGGGGAGCACCGCCGTGGGCGCGCCCGGTGAACTGTCGAAAGTGGAGAGGCCGCCGTTGTCGGACATGAAGATGACGATGGTGTTCTCGTCGACTCCCAGCTCGCTCAATCTGGTCATCACCCGCCCGACGCTCTCATCAACGCTCTCCACCATGGCGGCGTACTGCGGATTGTCCTGCACCAGCCGGGTGACGCCGCCCCACTCCTTCTGCTGCCGGGTCACCGGCCCCGCCGGAGCGGGCATCCCGGCCAGCTTCTCGCGGTAGTGTTCGGTCGGTTCGGGCTTGCCCTGGATGGGGGTGTGGACGGCGTAGTGGGAGAGGTAGAGCAGGAAAGGACCGTCGGCATGGGTGTCGAGCCAGGCCAGAGCCTCATCGGTGAGCCGGTCGGTGAGGTACTCGCCTTCCGTTCCATCATCCAGATCGGGGACGTCCCAGTAGGGATTGTCGCCCCCGGTGTTCCGGTAGGGATACCAGTAGGAGGCCGGATGGCCGGCGCCATGGCCGGCCACGTTGGTGTCGAAACCCTGGTGCTGGGGGTGGAAGCGTTCGTCGTCGCCCAGATGCCACTTGCCGAAGAAGCCGGTACGGTATCCGGCTTCCCGCAGCGCCTCGGCGATGGTGACCTCTTCGAGCGGCAGGGCGTGCTCGTACTCGGCCGGCAGCATCAGACCCCGCTGGCTGCCTCCGATCCAGTCGGTGATGCCCACCCGGGCCGGGTACTTGCCGGTCATGATACTCGCCCGGGTGGGGGAGCAGACCGGGCAGGCCGCATAGGCGTCGGTGAAGCGCATGCCCGCGGCGGCCAGCCGGTCGAGATGGGGGGTTTCGTAGAGCCGGCTCCCGTAGCAGCCCAGGTCGGTCCAGCCCAGGTCGTCGATGAGGAAGAAGACGAAGTTGGGCCGGCGGGCCGGGCGGCCGGCGCACCCCGTCAGGGTGCCGAGCACACCGGGCAGGGTCGAGACCGCGGCCCCGGCCCCGAGGGTCTGCAGAAAACGTCGTCTTCCGATCTCGGGCATGGCGGCACTCCCGTTACAGCGTCGACTCTCCCAAACCTACCGTTGGTCGGCCCGACTTGCAACCGGCCCCGTTTTCCGGGATGATCGCCGCTGGATCGTCCGGACCAGGTACCTGGATGCGGAAGGGATAACCTCATGCGGTACGCGGGCCTGTTCCTGTCTCTCCTCATCGCCGGTGTCGCCGCGTCAGGCTGCGCCGGCGGAGTGCCGGAAGCCGATCTCATCCTGACCGGCGGCCGGGTTTACACCCTCGACTGGAGCGATCCGGGCGCCGACGGCACCCCGGCCCGTGATGCTCCCTGGGGTCCCGAAGGTTGGTACCCGCAGGCCGAAGCCGTGGCGGTCGCCGGCGGGCGCATCCTCTACGTCGGTTCCCGCGGCGGGGCTATGCGCCACCGGGGAGAGGGGACGCGGGTGGTGGAGCTGGCCGGGGCGACCGTGCTCCCCGGGCTCATCGATTCGCACGTCCATATCGAGGAACTGGCGCAGAACCTGAGCCGGATCGACCTGCGCGGTCTCGAGACCGTCGAGGCGATCGTCGCCCGGCTGCGGGAGGGAGCCGGGGGGATCCCGCCGGGGGAGTGGATCGTCGGCTACGGCTGGGATGAGGGGAACTGGGCCGACCGCTATCCCGATCACACCGCCCTCACCCGGGCTTTCCCCGAGAATCCCGTCCTGGTGGACGGTCTGCACGGCTTCGGCGTCTGGGCCAACCGCCGGGCCCTCACCGCGGCCGGGGTGACCCGCGGCACGCCCGATCCGGTCGGGGGGCGGATCCTCCGGGATGCCCGCGGGGAACCGTCCGGCGTGCTGGTGAACCAGGGCGTGAACCTGCTGCGCACGGCGGTGCCGCCGCCGACACCGGAGCAGCTGATCCGCACCCTGCGGACCGCGCTGATGCAGATGGCCCGCGACGGCTACGTCTGCATCCACCAGGCCGGCACCCGGCGCGACCTGATGACGGCGCTGGAGACGATGGAGGCGCGGGGGGAACTGCCGATCCGGGTCTACGCCATGGTCTCGACCCGCGACGGCCCGCTCACCCGCGAGTGGATCGCCCGAGGCCCCGATCGAGATGACGACAGCATGCTGCTGGTCAAATGCGTCAAGGCCTACGACGACGGCTCCCTCGGCTCGCGCGGCGCCCGCCTGCTCGAGGATTACACCGACCAGCCAGGCCAGCGCGGGGTGAGCGGCAGCGATTATGGCTTTGACGAGGAGCTGGTGGCCGCAGCCGTGCGGGCCGGTTTCCAGGCCGCCATCCACGCCATAGGGGACGCCGGGAACCGGGAGGTGCTCGATTTCTACGAGCGGGTTATCACCTCGGCGCCCGAGACCAGGGCTCGGCGCCACCGCATCGAGCACGCCCAGGTGGTGCACCCCGACGATTTCCTGCGCTTCGGGCAGCTGGGTCTGATCGCCTCGATGCAGCCCTGTCAGACGGTCGAGGACAAGGCCTGGATCGAAGACCGGATCGGGCCGGAACGCTGCCGCGGCGCTTTCGCCTGGCGTACCATGCGCGTGGCCGGAGCCGGGCTGAGCTTCAACTCCGACCTGCCCGGTTCCGATCATTCGATCTTCTACGGCCTGCATGCGGCCATCACCCGTCGCGACAAGGAGCGGCAGCCTGAGGGGGGCTGGTATCCGCACCAGGCCGTCACGCCCGAAGAGGCGGTCCGCGCCTGGACGGTGTGGGCGGCCTATGCCGGATTCCAGGAGCGGGTCACGGGCGTGCTCCGCCCCGGGATGTTCGCCGATATCACCGTCATGGACATCGATCCCTTCGTACTGGGGGACACCGCCCCGGAGCGGATCCTCGACGGCCGCATCATGATGACGATCGTGAACGGCGAGGTGCTCTTCGAAGCGGAACGGTAGGCGTACGGGATTCACCGGCAACCTTCAGGATCGTCGCGTCGTATCTTCAGAAGACTCTCATCCCCGCGCTATGACGACCCGACCGGTCCGGCACCCGCACCTTTTCGCACGGAGGCTCTCTCATGCGTCGATCCGCCGCCGTCTACGGCCTGCTCGCCGTCATCCTCCTGTCCGGAGGCTCGATCATACAGACTGCACCCACGGTCGAGGCTCCGCCGATCATCTATTTCCCCAACGCCAATTCGCGCCCGACCTACTTCACCATCCACCATGTCCGGGAAGCCTGGGAGATCTCGAAAGGCGCCGGGATCAAGATCGGCATCCTCGACCACTCTTTCGGCGTCGACGTCAACGAAGGGCTCTACGCCGGAGGAGCGAACTTCCAGACCGGAGAGTGGGGGGAATCTTACGCGACCGAAAGCCACCACGGTTTCTGGATGGCCTCGGTCCTGCGCGAGGTCGCTCCGGAGGTCGAGATCTACGCCCTCGGCACCTACTCGAGCGACGAAGCCGAGAAAGTGGATGCCATGGTCAGGGCGATCGACTGGGCGATCGAGCACGAGCTGGACATCCTGACCTACTCGGCGGCGCGTTTTTCGGCCGAGGTGCGCCCGCGGCTCGATGCGGCCGTGGATCGGGCCCACGCCGCCGGGATCGTCACCACCTTCATCCACTACCCGCACCCCGGGAACATCCTGCCGACCTGGATCGGTTTCCGCAGCGGTGATGATGAACGCGAGCCCGACCTGAACATCCTGCACTACGATTACCAGGTGATCTTCACCGAACAGTATCTGGCGTGGCTGAAGGATCCGGCCGGGAGCGGATACCGGCCCTATTTGTCGATCTCCAGCACCTCACCGGTCGCGGCCGCTTTCGTGGCCATGCTCAAGAGCGTGCGCCCCGGGCTGTCCGGTGACGACTGCCGGCGGATTCTTCGGGAGACGAGCCGGCCGGTCACGCTGGAAGAGATGACGGGCCGGTACACGGTCGATATCGCCGCGGCTCTGCGCAGCCTCGCACCACGGCCGTGATCGGCGGGTCTCCGATTTGATCCGATAATCCTCCCGAACGTTGGCCGGGAGACGCCGGCCGCTCCTGGTCAGCGGCCCCGGCCGATGAGCGCCCGCAGGTCCTCGGTCCAGCCGCTGCCGGGGAAGCGCTGCAGGAAATATTCGGCCACCATCGGACGATCGAACGAATAGGGCAGATTGAAGGTCTCCCCGCTGATCGTGGTCCGCTGGCTGTACTGTACATCGCTGCTGGTCGAGACTATGAAGATGTTGTGGCCGAAATCGACCACCCGGCCGCGCTGGGGAACCGGATCGATTTCACCGGTGAAGGCAGGGACCATCGACCACTCCTGGCGCTGCCACCGGTCGGTGCTGTACCGCATGGGGTGCCAGATCAGCCAGTTCGGGATTCCTTCCCAGCCGTACTGAACGCCCTTGAGGACGTAGTCGCCGGGAGGCGCGTTCTCGATCGCGAAATAGCCGCCGGCGTCGGGTACCACCGTGAAACCCACCCGGACGGTTTCGCCCTCCTGCTCCACATCGCCGGCGATGTAGACCGCGAGCGGTTCGTGCCGGCGCATCTCGTTGACCTCGCCGACGATCACACTGCCGACGAGCAGGATCCCGTCTTCCAGCGGTTCGGTCAGATTGGTCTGGATCATCATCATCCCACCGCCGCAGGCGGCGAGGGTGACCGCGCAGATCAAGCCGGCGCCGACGAGCCGCCGGTGCCGTGGGGGGGTGGGGGAGGGGAGCTGACGCGATATCGACATGGCGATCCTCCTGATCGGTTCGAGGACGGGCTCAGTCTACGGTACAGCAGGCGGCGTCGATCCTGAAAGAAAGAAGATCGGGCCGAGAGAAGAACGAGGAGAAAGAAGATCGGGGATAAGGGGGGAGAAAGGGAGAAAGAAGGACGATCGGGCGATCGAGAGGATGTATCTTCCCGTGAGCATGATCCCGGCCATCCTGATACTCGGGCCTACCGGCAGCGGGAAGACCCCGCTCGGCGACCACCTCCAGGCAGTCGGCTGGCGGGGGCGCCGGTGTGTTCATTTCGATTTCGGCGACCGGATGCGCCGGCTCGTCTCCGGGACCGGGCTGCCGGATGGATTCACCGCACACGACCGGGAGGTGATGACCGACGCCCTTGACTCCGGGCGCCTGCTGACCGACGCGGAGTTCCCCCTG
>CAYSYY010000053.1:0-12754 GCA_964435265.1 uncultured Gemmatimonadota bacterium | reverse complement strand
CCCCGGGCTCACGCGGCTGCTCGATGAACTCGAGAGCCGGGATTCGAACATCGACTGGAACCGCTATCACCTCCTGAAAAGCCTGACCTGGTTCGAAGAGGCCGATCAGGAACCGGATCCCGAGATGCTGGTGGAACTGCACTGGACTGACGTGAAGGAGTTCCTTCTCCGGCAGATCCCCAGATTTGTATGACACTCCGCATATCCGTGATCATCCTGCGATACCTGCCGGGCATGACTTGATATTCGATATGCTCCTGCTCTGCGGGGGAGAGACCTGCTATGCTGATCGGCAGGCTGACATCTTAACGAAGAGGCGGCAATGAAACCGAAGACTCTGCTCCCATGCCTTCTGGCTATCGCTCTGCTGGCTTCGGGCAGCAGTTATCCGATCCCCGATACCGGTACGGTCGATCTGTGGCCGCGAACCACGCCGCAAGCCGCCCCGCAAGCCGCCGCTCTGAGATTCGAGATCAGTTATCCCGGCTCGGTTCATACCGGACCGCTGACCGGACGGGTGTACGTGATGCTCACCGATACCGACCGCCGGGAACCGCGGTTCATGGTCTCGCCCAACGGTATCCCCTTCTACGGGGCTGACGTGGAGCGGCTCAACCCGGGCGAGAAGGCCGTCATCGATGAGGACACCTTCGGTTATCCGGTGCAGAGCCTGAGGGATCTCCCCCCCGGCGACTACTCCGTCCAGGGCTTCATCAATATCTATACCGAATTCAGACGCTCAGACGGACACACCCTCTGGATGCACAACGATCAGTGGGAGGGACAGAGCTGGAACCGCTCGCCGGGGAACCTCTACAGCGATGTCATGAGGGTGCATATCGATCCCGCCCGGGGAGAGACCTTCGAGCTGGTCTGCGCCAATGTTGTCCCGCCGGTCACGATCCCAGATGACACCGAGTGGGTCAAACGCATCAGGTTCCAGAGCCGCATCCTCACCGAATTCTGGGGCCAGCCCATGTACCTGGGGGCCACCATCCTTCTGCCGCAGGGATATGCGCAGGAGACCGACCGCTCCTATCCCGTGAACTACATCCAGGATCACTTCTCGCTACGCGCTCCCAACGGTTTCTCCGAGGCCGGCCGGAACGAGTTCTCCCGTTTCTGGGCCTCCGATGAATGCCCCCGGATGCTGGCGGTCACCTTCCAGCACCCCTGTCCCTACTACGATGATTCCTACGCCGTGAACTCTCCGAACGTCGGCCCGTACGGGGATGCCATCATGCAGGAACTCATCCCGTACCTGGAGGAGCATTTCCGGATCATCCGCGAACCCTGGGCCCGGGTTCTCTCGGGCGGTTCCACCGGCGGCTGGATATCGCTGGCCCTGCAGATCTTCTACCCCGATTTCTTCGGCGGGGTGTTCTCGCTCTGCCCCGATCCGGTCGATTTCCGCTACTTCCAGTGTATCGACATCTACCGGGACGAAAACGCCTACTACAAGCAGCGCGGCTGGATAAGCGTTCCTACCGCCAGCGACCGGCTGACCGATGGCATCGTCACCCTGACCAGCCGGCAGCGCAACTACTACCAACTGGTTCTGGGTACGAAGGGCCGATCGGGTGATCAGATCGACATCTTCGAGGCCGCCTACGGACCCATCGGGCCCGACGGGTACACCCGGCCGCTCTTCGATCCGGTTACCGGTGTGATCGACCGGGAGGTGGCCGAATACTGGCGGGAGAACTTCGATCTGAATCACATCCTGCAGTCGCGGTGGTCCGAACTCGGTCCGAAACTGCGGGGCAAAATCCACATCTATACCGGTGACATGGATACCCACTACCTCAACAACGCCGTGGTGCTGATGGAACGGTTCCTGGAAAGCACCACCGATCCGTACTACGACGGGGTGGTGGAGTACGGCGACGGCCAGCCGCACTGCTGGGGGCCGCGGGGCGTCGACCTGCTGCAGCTGATGGCCCGGCATTTCGAGAAATCCGGCGGACGTTGAGTCAACGGCTGATGTTCCGCTTGCGATTTTATCGTAAGCAGCTTATGATATAGGCATGGAATCGGCTCTACGAGAATATTTCGCCGAGATCGGGCGGCGAGGAGGAAAAGCCAGCCGGCGCGAGTTGAGCCCGGAGCAGGCCCGCGCGATGGTACGGATCCGTGAAGCACGGCGGGCCTATCGCAGGTTCTACCACCAGTGCTTCTGGTCCTATGCTCCTGATCTGATCATCACCGCGACTGATATCCCCTGGGTCATCGAGCAGTTGAGGAAAAATGGAGGCCGTGCGGCCTGGGAGACGGCAACCAGATTATGCCGGTAACGGATTTTCAATACGAGATCGGTCGCCTGCTGGCTGCCAACCGGAGCGAGGACAGCTATCTGGCCGGCGGCACCGCCCTCCTGCTGGAGCCGAACACGAAGCGCATCAGCCAGGACATCGATTACTTCCAGGATAGTGCCGAGCGGGTGACATCGGCTTACACGGACGATCTGGAGACATTGAGCGCCCACGGATTCGAGATCAAACCAGAGATAGCACTGCCCGGTTATGTCCGTGTGGTCGTGCGACGCGGGGAACAGGCCACCAAAGTGGAATGGGCCAGGGATTCCGCCTGGCGGTTCATGCCGGTGATCGCCGGTGAGGAATTCGGCTATCGCCTGCACCCGATCGATCTGGCTACCAACAAGGTGCTCGCTCTGGCAGGCCGTGATGAGGCGCGGAATCTCGTGGATACCCTCTATCTGCACCAGCACGTCCTGCCCCTCGGCCCGCTGGTCTGGGCTGCAGTGGGCAAGGACCCGGGGTTTTCCCCCCTGTCGCTGCTCGAACTGCTGCGTCGCCGCGGCAGGCTTCAGCCCGAAGAGGTGGCGCGCCTGCACCTGACGGAACCGCTCGATCTTCGGGTATTGAAAACGGACTGGCTCACCGCCCTGGAGCGGGCCGATGAGTTCATTCGCAGCCGGCCGGCCGAAGAGGCCGGGTGCCTGTACTACTCACCCGGATTGCAGAATTTCGTCGACCCGAATCGCGATGATGTCACCGATGCAGTGCCCCATTACGGCCGGCCGGGGGGAGTACTGCCGCAGGCGGAAGCCTAGATTTCTGCTGCCGGTCGGGTAGTACCTGCCCTATTCACTCCCGAGCGGTATCAGCGTGACGGTACGGAAGTGGATGACACCGCCCTCGGACTGCAGGCCGATCCGGCCGGGGCGGACATCGCAGCCGGTGGCTTCGTTGACCGTCACGCCGTTCAGGACCACCGTGATGGTGCCGTCGTCGGCGGTGATCTCGTAGCGGTTCCACTCACCCGGTGCGTTCTCGTTCCGCTCAATTCCTGAAAGCGACCACCCGATCGAGATCTGCGAAAACCGTTCCTCGTCTCCCCCGATCACAAAGCCGCTGAAACCGTACATGTCGCCGGCGCTGTCGCTGCGCAGCTGGGCTTCGATACAGTTGGGGAGCATCTGCGGTTCGCCGGTGATCCGCATCAATACTCCGCTGTTGCCCGGTTCTTCCGGCCATCGCCATTCGACCATGAGCCGGAAGTTGTCATAGTCGGTATCGGTGCAGAGGTAGCCGCGGGGCTCTCCCTGACAGATGAGGATGCCGCCCTCGACACTCCAGACGTCCTCCATCGCGGCGTTCTCATCCACCAGGAAGTATTCCCACCCGGAGAGATCCCGGCCGTTGAAGAGGGCGATCTCCCGGTTCGGGCGGCTGCATGTCGTCAATGATGCCGCGAGAACGATCCCGAGGGCGATGGCGGATGTCACGAGTCGTCTCATAGAGATGTGCTCCTGTCTGAGAATCCCGGTCAGGTCGCCGGGCCTGGTGATGCTCCTGCCGGCGGCCGACCGGAAGATAGCAGATGAGGTCACCGTTACGGCACCTCATCTCACCATCTCCTACGGGCGTTTGCACGCGAAGCGGAACATACGGACAGGGAAACCGTACCCGTATACATGGATGTTCTATGCATAGAACAGGATGATACATAAATATTGTCTCCTTGATTCCGAGACTGATTTCAGCGCTGATCCTGGGTGTGCTTCTGCTCCATCCCGGGCATTCTCTGGCACAGGATACCGGCTTCCCGGTCCTGCGGGGTCCGTACCTGGGTCAGAATCCGCCGGGAAAGACGGCGGAGATTTTCGCTCCCGGGATCGTCTCGGTGGAACGGTTCGGTGAGTTCGTCTGCATTTTCACGCCCGACGGTCGGGAGTGTTTCTTCGACCGGCATGGAGATGATGAATACCCGCACGGAGCGGTCCTCACCACCCGGATACAAAACGGGATCTGGATCGAGCCCGTGATCGCCGATCTCTTCTCCGGTTTCGGCGAGGTATTCCTGCCGACCCTCTCCCCTGACGGCAGGTACTGGTTCTTCACCTCGACCACATTGCCGGTTCCGGACGATATCGAGGGTCGGATACCGATGTTCTTCATGGAGAAGGCTGAAAGCGGGTGGACTGCTCCCGCCTATTGTGCCGATGCCATTCACGCCTCGGCCACCCGGGAAGGCACCGTCTACATCAGTTCGGGGCGCCCGATCATGGCCGGCCATCCCGTCATTTCACCGGACGGCTCCTACCTCATCTTCGATAACAGCGATCTTCCCCGCGTGGGGGAGTGCCGGCTGTTCGTCATCTTCAATGACGACGGTGTCTGGAGCGATCCGGTTTCCCTGGGCGATCACATCGCACAGCACGCCTTCTGTGCGTGGATCTCGGCCGACGGGAAGTACCTCTTCTTCCACTCCCGGGATAATGCGAAGGGGAATATCTACTGGATCTCGACCGATATCATCGCTGATGTCAGAACCGGCCGTCACTGAGCGCGCAGGGATTCAATCGGATCTACCCCCGTTGTCAATCGCTGCGAAGGTCAACCGGTACGTCCTGTACCTGCAGGATGGTCCGCAGGATAGTCCGACCCGGCTTTCCATCGAGAACACGAGCAGAAGGCGAATCCAACGCGGGTGAAATATATATTTGACAAATAGCAATATATATCGTACATTATGGACGAAATATGTGCCACCCGCACCGGGGTCTGCACAATGAACCTGCGCATGAAACTGGCCCGCATCGAACAGGATCTGTCCCAGCAGGAGCTGGCCGACCTCGTCGGGGTCACGCGGCAGACGATCGGTCTCATCGAGAAAGGCAGGTACAATCCTTCCCTGCATCTCTGCCTGCGGATCGCGAGGACCCTGAATACAACCCTGGACCAACTCTTCTGGGAGGATTCCAATGTCTGAATCGCGGTTCGTACTGGATGAGCGCAACCTCTCCACCATTCGTACGGTTGCTGCCGTCATGTACTGCATCAACGTATTCGCGCTCGCGGCCATCCTGCTATACCGGCAGTTCGTGCTCCATCAGTCCACCCGTGAGTTCACCGACTTCGCCCTCCTCATGGTCTTCAACGCGATCTTCTTCCTCGGTGCGGTGTTCTTCTTCGGCGGTTTCTCCTTCCGCCGCTTCCGCCCGCTGGTGCTGCTGCTCCTCTACCTCGGTTTCGTGGCGCTCGGCGTATCTTTCACGGCGGTGAAGTACTTCGTCATCCTCGATGAGCCCCTCTCCTGGGCTTTCGCTCTGCAGAAGTCGATCATCATCGTGATCATCTGCGCGGCCTTCGTTCTGGTGTACGCGCTGTTCGCCTATCTGGGCCATCGCCGCACCGAGAGAGAGCTCGACGAGCTGGAAGCAGTGGGATGAAGGCCACTGAACAGTGCCTGCTGGACGACGGGGTCGTGGACCGCGGTGAGAGCGCATCGGTCGATCGCGGGGTGATGGTTTCTGTTCACCAGGTTGATTGTGTAGCCGGTGGAGCGGTTGACCTTTCGGACCGAGAGGCCGTCAGCCTCTGTCTGGAGGGGGAGACCGCGGCCTTCGAGCCGCTGGTGAAACGGTACGAGCAACGTGTCTTCGGATTTCTCTACACCCTGATCCCGGACACGGAACTCGCCCGCGATCTCACCCAGGACACCTTCGTCCGGGCCTGGCAGATGCTGCACCGGTTCGATCCGCATCGCCCTCTCATAAACTGGCTCCTCGCGATCGCCCGGAACCTGATGCGGGACGACCGGCGGCGCTCCCGCAGAATCCTGCGTCCGATCGAACCGGTGATGAGTGAGAACATTCTGATCGATCCCGGTCCCGCTCCCGATGCCGGGATCGAGAATGAAGACCGCCGGCGGGTGCTCGGCGAAGCCCTGGCCCGGCTGCCGGCGCGCGAACGGGAAGTCATCATCCTGAAGGATCTCGAGGCGCTGAGCTATGCCGAGATCGCACAGATCCTCGGCATCCCGACGGGCACGGTGGCCAGCCGTGTGTTCAGTGCCCGCCGCGCCCTGGCCGGGCACCTCGGACGGCTCTCCTTTTCCTGTACCACCACTCCGGTCGACCAGCTGTGATGAAGGTGTCACCGCGTACTTCCTGATTGGCGGGATCCCGCCTTCCGCTTCTCTCCCCACTGCGGACGTCGCCTCTGAATACCCTCCTGCCGGCCGACATCGTACGGGAGGACAAGGAGAAGGCACCGTAAAAACAAAGTAACCTTCTTCGCCATACTCACGTTCTACATATAAGTACAATACATATATATACCGGAGACGTTCCTCCCACCAGCATGGAGGTCGGACGTGAGGTCGGACGTTCCGAAGCAGAATCCCGGGAGTTTCCTTCCCCTGAGCCCCACCGATTTCCAGGTCCTGCTCGCCCTGGTGCGGCAGCCGCTGCACGGCTACGCCGTCATGAAGGTCGTGGAGGAGACCTCCGGAGGCCGTCTGAACATCGAGATCGGTTCCCTCTATCGGATCATCGCCCGGCTCTCGAGTGCGGGACTGATCGAGGAGAGCGGGACACCCGATCCGGAACCCCGACCCGGACGCAAACGGCGCGTCTATACTCTGACACCGCTCGGCCGGGCCGTGGCCCGGGCCGAAGCCCATCGGCTGCGCGATACGGTCGCGCTCGCCCGGGCGGAGAAACTCCTCGTCGACACGGAGGGGATATGATGAACGAGCACGTGTATCCCCGGCCCGGGACCGGATCGGCGCAGGACGGCACCGCGATCGCTCACCGCATATACCGGGTCCTGCTCGGTCTCTACCCCCGGGATTTCCGGGAAGCCTACGGTGCCGACATGTGCGCGGCATTCCAGGACCGATACGACGATCACGTTCCCAGACAGGGGGAATGGGGAATCCGATCCCGGGCGGCTCTGGTCATGCTCTGCTGCGCCGCTTCAGACACCGTCCGCTCCGCCATCTCGGAACGCCTGAACAGTTCGCTGAGACCGCCCGACGGCGGCCCGGCCAGCGGTCGGGTTTCACGACCTTCCCGAGGGCGGTTCCTGAGCTGGTTCAAACAGGATCTGCATCATGCCGTCCGGACAGTGCTCAAACAGCCGGGTTTCACGCTGGTCGTGGGCCTCACCCTGGCGCTCGGGATCGGGGCCAACACGGCTCTGTTCAGCGTGCTGCACGGGATTCTGCTCAGTTCCCTGCCCTATCCGGAACCCGATCAGATCGTGCTCCTCTTCGAGCGGGAGGTCGAACTCGGCTGGGAATACAATGCTTTCCCGCCGGGGAACATCCGCGCCTATCAGGAGCAGAACACGACCTTCGAGACGATCGGCGTGTATTTCCACACCGCCGCGACGCTGACCGGTGACGGTGATCCGGAACGGGTGGCCGTGCAGGCTGTGACCTCAGACGTGTTCGCGGCCTTGCAGGTACGTCCGCATCTGGGTCGGCTCCTGCTGCCCGGTGACGAGGTGCCGGGCGATGATCGCGTCGTGGTACTCAGTTACGGCTTCTGGCAGCGCCGCTTCGGCACCGATCCCGCCGCGGTGGGGAGCAGTCTCATCGTGGACGGTCAGGCCCATATCGTGATCGGGATCCTGCCCGAAGATTTCCGTTTCCCCATGCAGACCCCCGATCTCTGGTTGCCCCTGGCCCTGGGCGAAGCGGGCTGGGCGGAGCGGCGGAACCATTTCCTGTGGGGCATCGGACGCCTGCGCCCCGGCGTCGGCATCGACGACGGGATGGCTGATCTGACCGCCATCGCTCACCGGCGCGAAGAGGAGTATCCCGACACCAACCCGGGGAGTCTGGTGAATGTGTTCTCTCTGCGCGATGTCATGGTGGGCGACGTTGAGCAATCCCTCTGGCTGATGATGGCCGCGGCGGCTTTCGTGTTGTTGATCGCCTGTGCCAATGTGGCCAATCTCTTCCTCTCCCGGGGATTGGCCCGGGAGCGCGAGTTCGCCGTGCGGGGCGCCCTGGGTGCCGGTCGCCGGCGCATGCTCCACCTGCTGACGACCGAGAGCCTGCTGCTGGCCGGGCTCGGCGGGGTGGCGGGTGTCTTCCTCGCCTGGCTGGGATTGAAAGCCCTGCTGGCCCTCGATCCCGGGAACCTGCCCCGGATCGAAGCTATCGGCATCAACGGCCCGGTTCTTCTTTTCTGCGTCTGTGTCACCCTCCTGACCAGCTTGCTCTTCGGGATCGCCCCGGCCTTTCTGATCGCTCGCTCGAACCTGGTGGATGCACTTCGAACGGGCCCGCACCAGCTCACGCCGAGCCCTGCTTCACGACGGGTGAAGAACCTCCTGGCGGTGACCCAGATGGCGACTGCGGTCGTGCTGCTGGCCGGAGCCGGACTGCTGATCCGCAGCTTCGTTCGTCTGCAGGCGGTCGATCCCGGCTTTACGAGCGAGAACGTGCTGCAGGCCACGATCTCTCTGGCGGGGGAGAGATACCGGAACGCGACGGCCGTTCACTCCTTCCAGCAGGAACTGACGGCAGGACTCGTGCGGGCACCGGCTGTCGAGCAGGCGGGTGAGGTGTCGAACCCGCCCATGTCCGGGGCCTCCCAGATCTATCTGCATATCGCGGGTCGGGAGCCGGAGGGGAATCAGCCGCCCGTGGTCAGCCGGATCTTCGCTTCCTCCGGGTACTTCTCGACGCTCGACCTCACGCTGCTCGAAGGCCGCCTCTTCGATGAGCGCGATCGCGCCGATGCGCCCGGGGTGGCGGTCATCACGCAATCGATGGCCCAACAGTACTGGCCCGATCAGAGTCCCCTCGGCCGGATCGTCCGGATCGGCCTGCCCGAATCCCCGCCTCTGGAAATCATCGGGGTGGTATCGGATATGCGTCAGTACGGTCTTCGCTACCGGCCTTTCCCCACGGCCTTCCTGCCGCTGTCTCAGGCGCAGATCAACAGCTTCACCGTCATGATGAAGATCAGCGGGGATCCGGCCTCGGCTCTTACCCATCTGCGGGCGATCGTGCAGGAACTCGATCCCGATCTTCCCCTGACCGGTGTCCGCACCCTCGATGATGTGCTCTCAACCAATGTGGCTCGGCCACGCTTCACCATGTTCCTGGCGGCCGCCTTCGCCGGGGTGGCCCTGGTCCTGGCGATGGTGGGTATATACGGCGTCCTGGCGTATGCCGTGTCCCGGCGGACCCACGAACTGGGGATCCGTCTGGCCCTGGGAGCGGAACGGATCCGGATCACCCGGCTGGTTCTCCGTCAGGGACTGGTCCTGACCGGTCTGGCTCTGACGGCGGGGCTGCCCGCGGCCTATCTGCTCACCCGGACCATGGAAAGTCTACTCTATCAGATCGGCCCGTCCGACCCGGTGACCTTCGGGTTGATCACGGGATTGCTCCTGGTGGTCGCCGGGACCGCCTCCTGGTTGCCGGCCCGACGAGCGGCCCGGCTCGATCCGGTGGTGGCGCTGCGTCGGGAGTGATCGGCGTCTCACTCCAGCCAGTCGTGACGGTCCCTGGTAATCTCGGCGCGCACATTACCGGTGTGGGCGGTTCCGGACGGCTCGAAGAGCATCAGGCGGACATGATCGTGCGGGACGACCCGGTGTTCCACCCCGCGCGGAACGACGCAGAATTCTCCGGCTTTCACGATGACCGTATCCTCTCGAGTGAGGATCTCGAGCGCGCCGTCGATCACGAAGAACATCTCGTCTTCGGCGTCGTGGGTGTGCCAGGGGACCTTGTCCCCCGCGCAGTGCACCAGCATGACATATTGCCCGTTGAGCTCGGCGAGGATCTTCGGCGTGAACGTTTCCGAGAACTTCGCGAATGACGACTCGAGATTGATGACCTTCAGCATCGGAAGCCTCTTTCAACTCGTTTCCGAACGGTGGCAGTAGACAGTGCCCGGCCCGATCATTCCCTTCGCAGCGTTTGAACCGGATCCACCCGGCCGGCCTGCAGGGCGGGGGGGAGGGCTGCGGCCAGCGATACGGCGAGGACGATGAGCGGTACGACCGTAAAGGTAACGGGATCGGCGGCGGCCACATCGAAGAGCAGCGCCTGGAAGGCCCGCGAGGCCGCCAGCGCGAGCATGATCCCCAGTCCGCCACCCACCGCGACCAGCCGCAGCCCCTCACCCAGCATGAGCCTGATGATGGTCCGGGAATCGGCCCCCAGCGCCATGCGGATCCCCATCTCTTGTGAGCGCCGCGAAACGGCGTAGCCTACCACCCCGTGCAGTCCCACGATGGCCAGAACCAGCACGACGGCGGCGAAGGCGACGGCGAGCAGGGCGCTGAGGCGCCGCAGGATGAGCAGGACGCCGATGTGGTCGGTCAGGGTCGTGCAGTTCGAGACGACCAGGTCGGGATGGGCTTCCCGCAGCAGCCGGAAGAGTCTGGCCGCCGTCACGCCGGCCTCACCGCGGGTTGCGGCCAGAACCGTGACCCAGGCGTTGTACTCCTGGGAGAAGGGCAGGTACATGAAGGGCCGGGGGGATTCCTCGAGGGAACGGATCGCGGCCGTGCGCACCACCCCGACCACGACCGGATCGGGGAAGCCCGGCGACTCGACGGTGATGGTCCGGCCCAGAGGACTCTCCCCGGGCCAGAACCGCTCGGCCATGGCCTCGTTGATGACGGCCACGGGAGTGCTGCCGGCACGGTCGGCCGGGGTGAAGTTGCGCCCCCGGGTGAGAGCGATCCCGGCGGCGGCGAAGAATCCGGCGTCCACCGAGGTGAAATCCACCGTATAGGCGCTGCGATCGGAGGGTGGGGGAACGCCGGCCACGTTCACGTCCAGGAACATGTAGTTGACCATGTTCAGATGGGGATTGCAGATGATCCCGGCCCGGGTGACCTCCGGAAGAGCCTCGACCTCCTCCAGGAAGGAAGCCACCAGGATCCGGCCCTGGTCGTCGGAATACGCCCGGGAGGGGATCATGAAGGAGAGCAGGGCGGTCGGTCCGGAGCCGAAGCCGGGATCGTGCCGTCTCACCGCGTGGGAGCTGCGCACGAACAGACCCGCCGTGATCAGCAGCACCACCGCCGCGGCCATCTGGCCGGCGACGAGATACCGGATCGTGGCGATCGTCTTTACCCCCGTTCCGCCGGCACTCCCGTCCTTGAGGACGGGAGCGATCTGGAGCCGGGTGGCCCGCAGCGCCGGCCCGAGCCCGACCAGCACGCCGGTGAGCAGGGATACCGCGAAGGTGAAGACCAGGACCGTCTGATCGAGCTGGAGATCGAGACTGAGCATCCCGGGGATCGGGATGGTGTTGAAGAGGTGCAGGGCCCGGGAGGCCAGGAACAGGCCGGCTGCTCCCCCGGCCGCCGCCAGCAGCAGGGTTTCGGTCAGGAGCTGACCGATCAGACGCCCCCGTCCGGCTCCCAGGGCCAGCCGGACGGCGATCTCCCGGCGCCGGTCGAGAGCCCGGGCCAGCAGCGTACCCGAGAGGTTGACGCAGGCCACCAGCAGGATCAGACCGACCATCACCATGCTCAGCACGTTGGCGGTGACCACCATCCGATCGTAGGTGGGATGGAGGATCACGTCGGTCGCCGGCATGGCGAGCAGCCTGTCCCCGGCCTGCCAGACCTCGGGCCACGACTGCCGGAGGTGAAGGGTGACCCCTTCCAGGGCGGTCTCGACCGCTTCAAGCGGCGTGCCGGGCTTTAATCGCGCCATGGGGAAGAATGAATTCGAACCGCGCGAGGTAAGCGGATCGCTCTCCAGGGGCATGAGATCGCCGAGCATCATGATCGGTGCATAGAAATCCGGCACCACGCCCGGCATCGGGCTCACCGAAGCCTCGGGGGCCACTCCCACGATGGTGTATTCCCGGCCGGAGAGGCGCAGCGACCGGCCCACGATCGCCGGATCCCCGCCCAGCGATTCCCGCCAGTAGCGGTGGCTGAGCATGATCACGGGATGGCTCCCGGGAGCGAGGTGGTCTTCCGGTCCGATGGTCCGGCCGAGGTACGCCTCGAGACCGAGGAGGTCGAAGAAATTCCCGGTCACCAGAACACCCACGAACGGTTCTACCCGGTCCTCGAGCTCCCGTTGGGAGAGAACGATCTGAAAACCTCCCAGATCGGTGAAGACGGAAGACGTCGCCGCCTCGAGCTCACGGAAGTCGGGGTAGTTCAAAGGACCGTACCGGAACGCCTCCCGGTCGCGGTAGATGTTCACCAGTTCCTCGGGAGCGGCATAGGGCAGCGGCCGGAAGAGGAAGGTGTGCATGATGCTGAAGATGACGCTGTTGGCCCCGATCCCCAGGGCCAGGGAGAGAACGGCGATGAGGGTGAAGCCGGGTCTGCCGCCCAGCCGCCGTATGGTATGGCGGAGATCTCCTCTGAGGATGTCCGCGGAACGTGATATGGCGGAACGTGAAATGGATGATTGACCCGCCATAACGGTGTAACTCCAGGCCGGCTGTGATTCCCCGCCTCGTCAGGTGAATCCGGGGGATCGGGGAGGTGTGATTCCCCCC
>CAYSYY010000052.1:6910-12770 GCA_964435265.1 uncultured Gemmatimonadota bacterium | reverse complement strand
CAGAGCATAGAGAGCGGCCTGGGTGCGGTTGCTGAGGTTCAGCTTGGCGAGGATATGGCTGACGTGGGTCCGTGCGGTCGCTTCACTGATAAACAGTTTCTCGCCGATCTCCGTGTTCCCCAGTCCTCGGGCCAGAAGTCTGAGAACCTCTACTTCCCGATCGGTCATGGGTTCGGCCGGCGGCCAGGAGTGATCGGCAGGTGAGAACTCCCTGAGCAGCCGGCGTGCGATCGAGGGAGTCAGAGTGGATTCCCCGTCGGCCGCCCGCCGGATCGCCGTCAGCAGATCACCGGGCCCGGTATCCTTGAGCAGGTAGCCCAGGGCTCCGGCTTCCAGGGCGGGGAAGAGCTTGTCGTCGGTGCTGAAACTGGTCAGGACCAGGATGGCGATCCCCGGACGGGCCTCGACGATCCGCCGGATCGCCTCGACTCCCCCCATCTCCGGCATGACCAGGTCCATCAGGACGACGTCGGGTTCCAGAGCGGTGGCCTTCTGCACCGCCTCACGACCGTTGGCCGCCTCGCCGATGACCTCGATCGAGGCATCTGTCTCGATCAGAGCCCTTAATCCGCGCCGTACGATCTCGTGGTCGTCAACGATGAGAACAGTGATTGTATCTTCGGGCATGACCGCACTCCTCACTCGATCGGTACATCCAGCCGTATCTGGGTTCCGTGACCGGTGCGGCTGTGCAGGACGAGCTGGCCGCCGAGTCGCTCGGCTCGTTCCCGCATGCTGGTGAGACCCAGCCCCCCGCTCTGCAGGCCGGTCTCGACATCGAATCCGCTCCCGTCGTCGTCGATCTGCACCGTGACCGTGCCATCCGAGCGGCTCAGGGAGACGGTGAGGTGGGAGGCCCGGGCGTGCCGGAGCACGTTGTTGAGGGCTTCATGGAGGAAGCGGTGCAGTTCGACCTCCAGGTCATCGGGCAGGCGGTCGATCCCGCTGCAGACGAAGCGGGTGGCGATCCCGGCCCGCTCCTCGACCGAGACGAGGCGCCGGCGGACCGCTGAAACCAGTCCTTCTTCCACCAGTATCTGGGGCCGCAGCTCGTAGACGAGCAGGCGCATCTCGCGCAGGGTGAGGGCGGCGAGGTCCCTCAACTCGCGGATGTTCTGAGAGGCCCGCGACGTCTCGCCGACCGCTATCAGCCGGTCGGCGGCCTCGGCGTGCAGAGTGACGGAATACAGCATCTGTGAGATCGAATCGTGCAGGTCGCGAGCCAGCCGCTGCCGTACTTCCAGCAGGGCGAGACGTTCGTGTTCGCCGGTGAGCCGCGCGTACTCGATGACGATGGCGGCGGTGTCGAGATACATCTCGACCAGCCGGATGTCATCGCGGGTGAAACCGGTCGGACTGTTGATGAGCAGAAGGGCACCGGTGGGTGAACCGCGGACAGAGAGAGGTGCGAGCATGGCCGTCTCGATCCCGGAAGCGAAGTCCCCCCCGTCCGCACCCCGGGGGATCTCATAAAAAATGCGCGGTTCCGCCATGGCGCTGATGTCATTATCCGGTACTAACGCGTTCACCAGCGCCAGGGCTTTCTCATGATCCGGTCCGGCGCTCTGCACGGTGGCGCAGCCGTCTCCGGAGAGGATCACGGCCGCCCCCGCCGCACTGGTCAGGTTCCGGCCCTGCCGGCAGACCGCGCGTACGACGTCCTCGCACCGCGGTTCTCTGACCAGCATCTCCGTCAGATGTCTCAATGAGCGCCTGATGTTCTCGGAAAAGTGGGTGGCCAGAGAGGCCGTTACGATCCGGATGCACTCATCCAGAGAGGTGATCGCCGCCGGGGGGATATTCCGTCCCTCGGGCGCGGCCAGAAGCAGGGGCAGGGCGGTTTCCTTGAGCAGCAGCATCCCGTGGATGAGTTCGTCGATCGTGAATCCCATCTTGGATCTGATGCGGCCGATCTCTTCGGCGAAGCGGACCAGCTGAGCGGGACGACCCGAAACGAGGCTCTCGATGATGACGGTCAGCCATCGCCGGGCCCAGGTGGAGACCTCCACCAGGTTCCGTCCGGCATAGTGGCTGTCCGGGAGAGCCGTCAGCCGCGCCGTCCAGGCTTCGAGTACGGCCTCGGTGTGATCGGTGATGAGGCCGGCGAGCTGTAGGTCGGGGTTGAGATCGATTGCTGTATGCAGACTGCCGTCCGGCATGGGAACCGTTCCTGCTCCGGGATTCACCCATAAGCTAACACAAATAGCCCCGGCGTATGCCCTGAAACCCGTTCCGGCGCGACCGCCCGGACCGGATCCGGACGCAATCACGGTCATCGGTGGTCTGCAACAATACTCGTATCCGACCTGCGATCATCGTCGAGAAGACTCCCTCTCGAACGAGAGGAATGATGCAGAGTGATTCATCCCCACCTCCGATGCGGCGGCAGGCGGTTTCCCCCACCTTGAGTACAGGACTGAGGAAACACCATGAACCGTCCAACCGGAGGGAACGACCATGGAAACCCTGACAGCCCTGGCTCCACCCCGCCCGAAGATCCTGCGTCGGCGATTCATCCCGCGACGAACCTGTCAGGTCGTGATCTGCACCTGCCCGGTCTGCCGCCTCATGGGATCGACACGTCTGCTCCGGGCCTTCGCCGTGTACGCCGGCGTCCTGCATGACCATGCCCATAAGGACATCAACCTGAAGATAAGGCTTGAGAAACTACCGGGTGTCTGTACGAGCGGACCGAACCTCACCGTCAACGGGAAGCGGCTCAACCGGGTCCGCCCTGAAGACGTGCGCGGGATCATCCGGGAGGTCGTCACCGAAGCGGTCGAGGCGTAAGTGCCGGATCGGAGAGGGGCGAACAACCCGCATCATGAAAGAGAACACGGGGAAAGGAGCTCCACCATGATCACCGAGTCCGTACAGCCGCGACGGGCCACGCGGGTACGTACGATCAAACGCGCCGGCCTGTACGAGAGTGTCGTCAACCAGTATGAGAAGGCCGCCCGGATCTACGGTCTGGATCCGGATGTGGCCCGGATCCTGTCCCGACCGATGACCGAGATCGTGGTCAATTTCCCCGTCCGGCTCGACAGCGGTCGGGTCGAGATGTTCACCGGCTATCGGGTCCAGCACAACAATGTGCTGGGACCGTTCAAGGGCGGCTTGCGTTTCCACCCGGCCGTGGATATCGACGAAGTGCGTGCCCTGGCGGCCTGGATGACCTGGAAGTGCGCCCTCGCAGGCATCCCTTTCGGGGGCGGCAAGGGCGGAATCAGGATCGATCCGTCGCAGTATTCCCGGCACGAACTGGAGATGATCACCCGACGGTTCGTCTACGCGCTGGGTGACAACATCGGACCCGAGTACGATATCCCGGCGCCCGATGTCAACACCAACGCCCAGATCATGGCCTGGTTCCTGGACACTTACCTCACCACGGTGCCGCCTCACCTCCGTAACGCCCACGTGCACGTGGTAACGGGCAAGCCGCTCGGATCGGGGGGCAGTCAGGGACGGGAAAAAGCCACCGGGCAGGGCGTGGTCAACTGCATCGAGCTGTGGGCCGATGAGAACGGTGTCGATCTCGCCGGAGCAGCCTACACCGTCCAGGGATTCGGGAACGTGGGGTCATGGTGCGCCCGGCTCCTGCAGAGGGTCGGCGCCACCCTGGTCGGGGTTGAGGACGTGACCGGATCCGTACTCAACCGGCACGGGATTGATCCCGAAGCGCTCACCGCCCATGTGCAGCAGACCGGCGGGGTAAGTGGATTCCCCGAGGCCGTGCCCGTCGATCACGAAGAGTTCATGCGGGCCGAGGCGGACATCTTCATCCCCGCGGCCCTGGAGAACCAGATCCACGCCTCCAGCGCCGAATGGCTCTCGGTCTCGCTCGTGGCCGAGGGTGCCAACGGTCCGACCACCCCCGAGGGCGATGAGATCCTGCGCCACCGCGGGATCGACGTCATCCCCGACGTGCTCTGCAACTCGGGTGGGGTGATCGTCAGCTACTACGAGTGGCTGCAGAACAAGACCAGCGAGTACTGGAGCCTGGCCGAGGTGGACGAGAAGCTGCTGGCCGCCATCGCCGCCAGCTATGCCCGGGTGCGTGACTGCGTCGATCGCTTCTCGACCGACTGGCGTACCGCCGCCTACATCGCCGCTCTGGCCCGCATCGAGGAGGTCTACCGGAACCGGGGGATCTTCCCGTGATCAAGGTGCCTGCGGTGTTCCGATGTGATAGTGTGATGGTGGGTGGAGGCGGATCGGAAGACCCGTTGTGAAGAGAGAACCCGCCTCCGTTCGGGGGCGGGTTCTCGGCACGTACGTTTCTGATAGTTGTATTCTACGCCATATTCTCCTGATCGCTCCAGGCATTGCCTTCAGGCCGATTTGGAGATCGGAAAGACGATCCGGGCCCGGGTTCCCTCACCCGGCCGGCTCTGCAGCAGAACCGTGCCGCCGTGCCCGTGCATGATCCCCATCACCGCCGAGAGACCCAGCCCCCGGCCGGTGAAGCGGGTGCTGAAGAAGGGCTCGAAGACCCGCGCCAGAACCGTTTCATCCATGCCCGTGCCGGTGTCTGAGACCTCGAGATAGACGCCGGGTTCTTCTGGGATTGGATCCCCGGGAGTCGTCCAGGCCGTCGGATCGAAGCGGTCCTCGGTCCGCATCCGCCCCGTCTCGATGGTGATCGTGCCGATCTCCCCGGCCAGGGCCTCGACCGCGTTGGTGGCCAGATTCTTCACGATCTGGCGGACCTGGGCCGGGTCGATCTCGATCGCCGGCAGATCGTCGGCCAGATCCAGCTCGAGCACGACATCATCGGGTACGATCGATCCGAGCATGTCAGTCATGTCCCGAACGATCTGCGAGAGATCCATTTTCTCGACCAGGAAGGCCCCCCGGCCGGCGTAGGCCAGCATCTGGCTCACCAGGTCGGCGGCCCGCCGGGATGAGGCGACGATCTGTTCCAGGTTCGAATAGGCCGGTGAGGCAGGCGGGATCAGGTGCCGGGCCATATCGGCGTTGCCCAGCATGCTGGTCAGCAGGTTGTTGAACTCGTGGGCGATGCCCCCCGCCAGCACCCCGATGCTCTCCAGCTTGCGGGCCCGTTCGAGCCTCTCCTGAAGTTGCCGGTGTTCCTCCTGAGCCGTCTTCCATTCGGTCAGATCGCGCGAGGCGGTAACGACTCCGGCGATCTCTCCGTCCGGTGAGATGAAGGGGTAGAAAGCTTCCTCTATGTAGCGCCTTCCCCAGACCGGGAGATCGAACCACTCCTCGACGCGCAGGGATTCGCCGGTGAGGCAGCGGTCGAAACGCTCTTTGATCTTCTCCGTGAAGACTTCCTCGCCGAGCAGATCGGCGGTCGTCCGTCCCACGATCTCCCCGCGGGTCAGACCGAAGGCGTCCATATAGGTTTCATTGACCGCCAGGTACCGGTATTCGCGGTCCCTCAGGGACATGAAATCACTGGCGGAATCGATGATATACCGGCTCCGGCGCAGCTCCTCGGTCGCTTCGAGGTGATGGATGGTCAGGGCGAGGCTCTCGGCCAGTGCCTCGATCAGATCGCGTTCCTCGGCCAGGAAGGGGCCCTCATCCCGTTCGGGTCTCTCCTCGGTGTAGAACACCTCGATCCGGCCGGCCGGTTCGCCGGCCAGGCGGATCTCCCGATCCAGACACCAGGCGGATTCCCGGAAATCCGGAGTGGTGAAGACGTGCCCGCGCAGAGTGATCCGGGCCGAGGTGATGTCGGGGTACTGCCAGCCGGCGGGGATGAGCCCGACCGCTTCCTGCAACAGCTCGTTGACCGGGAGCTCCTCCCGGCGGGCGAGGTCGGCGAATCCGTAGAGGGTTCGCAGCTCCTTGACCCGCTCTCCCAGTTCCACGGTACGTTCCTGCAGTG
>CAYSYY010000052.1:0-6900 GCA_964435265.1 uncultured Gemmatimonadota bacterium | reverse complement strand
GAAACCGATGTTGCAGAGGCGTCCGTCGAGTTCGGCGGAAGTAGTGTTGATATCGGCGTAGATGATCGTGCCGTCGGCTCTCAGGCACGGGATGTCACGGGCGATGGTCTTCTCCCCCCGGGCCTGGGATTCGAATTCCCGCAGGACATATTCCAGTCGATCGGAGGGATGGATGTCATGGACCGACAGCTCGAGCAGATCGTCGGCATCATATCCGAGCAGAGCGCAGATCGCTGGATTGGCCAGGACAAACCGCCGGGTCTCGACATCGGCGATGAGGATGCCGTCGGCGCTTCGTTCGAACAGGGTGCGGAACCTCACTTCCGACTCGACGTGTCCGGTGATGTCGTCATAGACCACGACGATCTCATGGGTGGACAGCCGGAAGACATGGTTCTCGCGCCACCCCGAGATCCTCTCATCACGATAATGCGTCGGGGGCAGATAGGCAGGCTCGCCCGTCAGCCAGACCTGCCGCATGATCTCGAACAGACCGAACTCCTTCACGCCGGGGAAGACGGTCGTGATGCGCTTGCCCTCGATCTCCTCTTTCCTGAGCCCCTCGATCCGTTCCACCGCCCGGTTGATATCAACGAAGATGAAATCCTCACCCTCGCCGAGAACTTCGTAGACCGCCACGCCGCTGCTCATGGAATCGAGGATCTGCCGGTACCGTGTTTCGTGCTCGCGCAGGGTCTGTTCAATCCAGCGGAACTCGGAAATATCGCGTACGATCCCGAGACCGCATGATTCCCCTTCATAGGTGAGAGGGGAAACGGATACTTCGATGGAAAGGGTCTCGCCCGCTCCGCTGATGTCTTCGGTCATCAGGAAGAAGCTCTCGCCCGCGGCCACCCGGCGCAGAGTGTTCGCCACCACCTGTTCTTTTTCCGGATTGATCAGGTCGAACAGGGTGAGAGCGAGAAATCCATCGCGGTCATACCCATAGAAGGAGCACGCAGCCGGATTCACCTCTCTGATGCGACCGTCGAGGCTGAAGACGATCACCGGATTGGGCAGGCTCTCGAAGATCGCCTGATACGCTGACACCTGTTGATTCTCCGTCGTTGTCGGCCGGTTCGAGATGGATCGGTCCGATCAGATCTCACCCCCATCGTATCTCACGGGGGAGCCATTACCAATCTTCTTCTCGGCAACGGCGGTCTGCCCGTACAATACGTGAGGGAGAGGCTCCGGATCGTCCCGGGTCGGGAGGATGGAAGGAGGGTACTCCACGCTATGGCGACCGATCGGCGAACCAGACAGGAGCTCATCGATGAGGTCACCCGGCTGCAGGCGCAGCTGGACGAGTCGGCAGGAGAGCCGCCGGCGCTCGAGGTCGCGGAGCGCCTGCGTGAGAGCGAGGCCCGCTACCGGGCTATCTACGAACTCTCGCCGGTCGGGATCGGTCTTTCGACTTCAGAGGGAAGAGTCGTCTCGTGCAATCAGGCCATGGCGGCGATGACCGGTTACACCATCGAGGAACTGAAGACGCTCAGGCTGGCTGATACGTTCGTCGATGACGATGAGAGGAGGGAACTACTCGCCGAACTCGAGCAGCACGGGAGGATCACGGATTTCCCGGTCCGGTTGAAACGTAAGGATGGCTCGGTCTATTGTGCGCTCCTCTCCATCACGCTGATCGATCTCGACGGCCGGCCCCACCTCCACACCATCTGTCAGGATATCACCGAGCGCGTTCGGGCCGAGGAGGCCCTCCGCCATGAACACGCTCTTCTGGAGCGCATCACCTCCACCAGTCCGATCGGGATCACGGTCGTGGATCGCACGGGCCTGATCACCTTCGCCAACACCAGGGCCGAAGAGATCCTTGGATTTACCCGGGATGGGATAAAGGACCGGACGTACAACGATCCGGAATGGCGCATCACCGCCATCGACGGTTCCCCCTTTCCTGATGAGAACCTGCCCTTCGAAGTCGTCAGAAGGACCGGACGGGAGGTCTTCGATTTTCGCCATGCCATCGAGTGGCCCGACGGGCGGCGGGTACTGCTCTCGATCAACGCCGCTCCGCTGACCGACACCGATGGTCGGTTCGACGGGATCGTCGCCACTCTTCTGAATATCACCGATCGAGTTCGGGCGACGGAGAAACTGCGGACCAGCGAGGAGAAGTACCGGCTGATCAGCGAGAATATCCCCGTGGCGGTCTATTCCGCCCTGCCCGACGAGCACTCCACCACCCTGTTGATAACCGGGCAGGTCGAGGAACTCAGCGGCTACACCCGGAAGGAGTACCTCGACGATCCGGCGCTGTGGCCCTCGATCGTTCTCCCCGAGGATCGGGACAGGGTCTGGCACGCCATCGAAGAGCACCGGGCCAGGCGATCGATCCTCGATGTCGAGTACCGGATAATCCACCGAAACGGAGGGATCCGCTGGATCCGGGATCGGGCCATGCCGGTGTGCAACGATGACGGCGGGCTGGTTCGGATCGACGGATACATGGAGGATATCAGCGAACGCCGGCGTTCCGAGGAGGCCCTGCAGAGGAGTGAAGCCAAGCTGCGACGTATCATCGAGGCCTCCACCGACGGGATCGTCATGGGGGATGAGAGCGGGACGGTCGTGGAGTGGAATGCGGGGATGGAGCGGATCACCGGGCTGGAGAAAGAGAAAGCGCTGAACCGTCCGCTCTGGGATGTCCTGATCGATCTGATGCTGCCCCACCAGCGTTCGCGGGAGAATTACGAACAGTACCGCAGCGAGATCATGGCGGTCTTGCAGTCGGGGCGATCGGAGTGGTTCCGCGCCCCGATCGAACTCGAGATCCAGCGTCCCGACGGCGCCCGCCGGCACATCCAGGCGCTCATCTATCCCATCCGGACCCGGGAGGGGTGGATGCTCGGCAACATCGTGCGCGATGTGACCGTACTGCAGCGCACCGAACGGGCGCTGCGAAGATCGGAAGAACGCTATCGGGAACTGGTGGAGAAGGCCGGCATCGGAATCATGATGGATGATCTCTCAGGTGAAACGACCTTCTTCAACGACCAGTATGCCGTTCTTTTCGGTTATACGGCCGAAGAGATATCGACCCTTTCGCGGGCCGACCTGATCCATCCGGGGGATCTCGATCGGGTGACCGGGATCCACCGTGGCCGGCTCAGGGGGGAGGATGTGCCTGCGCGGTACGAATTCCGAGGCCTCAGGAAAGACGGATCAACCATTCATCTCGAGGTCTCGGCCGTGGCCCTGTACGAGGAGGACCGGCCGGTGGGAACCCGCGCCTATGTCTGGGATATCACCGATCGCAAAAGGGCCGAGGAAACACTGCAATATTCTCTGGACCAGCTGAGGCATTTCTCCGCCTACATCCAGAACGCCCGTGAGGATGAGAGGGCGGAGATCGCCCGCACCATCCATGACGAACTGGGTCAGAACCTGACCGCGCTGAGGATGGATCTCGCCCGGCTCAAGAAACTCCATCCGCCGTCCGGACAGGATGTCGAGGAGCTGTTCGATGTCGCCGCCGGGCTGGTAGGTGAGACCGTCCGGACGGTCCAACAGCTGGCGGCTGATCTGCGGCCCGGCCTGCTCGACGATCTCGGGATCACGGCCGCGATCACCTGGCTGGGCGAAGAGTTCGAGAAAGCGATGCAGATATCGTGCAGTGTGCACCTGGAGCCGGAGGAGCTGGACCTGGATCCGGATCGCTCGATCGCTCTCTACCGTATCGTCCAGGAGGCCCTGACCAATATCACCCGGCACGCCGGGGCGTCGCACGTCACCATCAACCTGATCCAGAGTACAACCGAGCTCACCCTGGAGATCATCGATGACGGCCGGGGGATCTCCGAGAAACAGGTCACCGCCCAGGATTCTCTCGGGTTGCTCGGCATGAAGGAGCGGGCGCGCCTGATGGGGGGCACCTTCTCGATCACCGGCCGACGCAACAGGGGAACGACGGTGACGGCTGTTTTCCCCGTTCCGGATAGTGTGAAGTCATGATCAGGATCCTGCTCGCGGACGACCACCGACTGGTGCGGGAGGGTCTCAAACAGCTCCTGGCGGAGGCACCGGAGCTCACCGTCGTCGCCGAGGCCGCCAGCGGCGAGGAGGTGCTCGAAAGAGTGCCGGCGGGGGGGATCGACCTGGTGATCCTGGATATCTCCCTGCCCGGCCGCAGCGGCCTGGAGGTTCTGAAACAGCTCAGAGAAACCGCGCCCGGACTGCCTGTCCTGGTACTGAGCATGTACCCCGAGGAACAGTATGCCGTCCGGGTGATCCGGTCCGGTGCGTCCGGCTACCTGACCAAGGATGCCGCCCCGGAGGAGCTGGTCGAGGCGATCCGGAGGATCGCTGATGGACAGAAATTCATCAGTGCGGACCTGGCCGATCTGCTCGCCTCCTTCCTTGAGGAGAGCGGAGAGAAACCCCGGCATGAGCGGCTCTCCGACCGCGAATTCGAGGTCCTGCGTTTGCTGGCCGCTGGGTTGCCGAACAAGGAGATCGCCGGCAGACTGTCCCTGAGCCCCAAGACGATCAGCACCTACCGTTCCCGGATCCTGGACAAGCTCGGCCTGCACTCCGGCGCCGACCTGGTGCGGTACGCCGTGGATCGCGGACTCGTCGACTGATCTGTCGGATTCCTCCTACCCGCTCCCCTCTTCCTGTCTGACAGCAGTTTCAGCCCGGCACTGATGGGATCGAACATCGCCCCGATCTATCCTCTACGCAGGGTCCACCCGCGCTGCCCGGTTCCACAGAACAGAGAGACGAGGTTCCAGCGATGCAGATCATCGTGGTCGATGATTCTCCATCAGTCCGCGCGCGGATCGTCACCCTCTGTTCCGAGATCCCCGGTGTCGAGGTGATCGGTGAGGCTGAGGACGGGCTCGAGGCCACCCGTGTGATCCGGGAGCTCGATCCCAATCTGGTCGTGCTGGACATACGGCTCCCGCTGGGCAGCGGGATCGATGTGCTGCGCAACATCAGGAAATCCAATCCCGCGGTCCGCTGCATCATCCTGACCAACTACCCCTTCGAGCAGTACCGGGAAAAGGCCCTCTCGCTCGGCGCCGCTCATTTCTTCGACAAGTCGACCGAGTTCGAGACGCTGGCCGAGGTGATCCGGAAGATGGCGGAGGAGGATCCCGAGGCCACAGTTGATTCCGCGGAGAACGGAAATGCGGCTCGAACCTGATCTTATCAGGGAACGGGGGCCTGTCATCATGAAAATGCGCACCCAACTGCTGCTGGGGTACGCCGTGGTCTTCGCGCTGATGATTGTAATCGCGGGGATTACTTATCATAGCATCAACGCCCTCATCGAGAACCAGACCCGGGTTCACAGTGCCCAGGAAGTGAAAACCAGCGTACGGTTGCTCATGAGAGTGCTGGTCGACATGGAAACCGGCGTCCGGGGCTACGCCCTGACCGGCAGGGAGACGTTCCTGGAACCCTACTGGGCAGGAGAAATAGGCTACGAATCAACGATAGCCGAACTCAGGGGGATGGTCAGCGATCCAGCCCAGTCGGCACGGCTCAGAAAAATCGAGTCGATCACGGCACGATGGCAACATGAGGCCGCCCAGCCTGTCATTCAGGCGCGGCGCGACCTCGCTGAAGGTGCGGCCGGCTCCGGCATGGGTCAAGTGATCGCCTTTATCGAGAAGGAAACCGGTAAAATCCTGATGGATTCGATCCGGGACAGCGTCACGGAGTTCGTCGATGTTGAAAACGGCCTCCTGGCCCAACAAGAGCTGAGCGCCGGGAATACGGCCACCCGCAGCATCTGGGCGGTGATCCTGAGCACCAGCCTGGCCCTCGCTCTCGGCTTTGCGGCGGTATCTGTCACCGCCCGTGCCGTACTCAGGCAGGTCGGCGGCGAGCCGGCTGCAATCATGTCGGTGACGAGAGAGATTGCCCAGGGCAACCTGGAAGTGGAGTGCGATGAGATCAAGAAAGCAAACACCGGTATCGCCGCGTCGGTGGCTGAAATAGTCGCATCCTTTCAAGACGCGATTCGCCAGGCGAACGCCGTCGCCTCGGGTGATTACGGAATCGAGATCGCACCACGGTCAGTCAAAGATGAGCTGCGCATCGCTCTCCAGGGAATGACGGCAGAGCTCAGGGAAAATCGGGACCGGATCCAGAGGCAGGACTGGCTGAAGACGGGCATCGCGCGGTTAAAAGCGGTGATGGTCGGCGACACTGGAATTGAGACGCTGGCATCGAAGGTGATCTCCGAGATCGCCACTTGGCTGGACGCCCAGGTGGGCGCTTTCTATCTCGCCCATGAGGGTGGGGAACCGGCTCTTTCACTCGTGGGGAGCTACGCCTACAAGAAACACAAGAACCTGTCGAACGAGTTCAGGCTGGGCGAAGGGCTTGTCGGCCAGGCGGCGCATGAAAAGCAGCAGATACTCGTCAGGAACGTGCCCGACGACTATATCAAGGTGACCTCCGGCCTGGGCGAGCACATCCCCCGGTTCATCTGTGTCACGCCGTTCCTCTATGAGGGCCGCCTGAAGGGCGTGATCGAGATAGCCACCCTGAATGAGATGACCGACCACGAGCTGGAGTATCTGGAGCAGGCTATGCCCGCACTTGCCGTAGCGGTCGAGAGCGCACAGGGCCGGACGAACCAGGCCAGATTGCTGGAGGAGTCCCAGGCGCTTTCCGAAGAGCTCCAGGTCCAGCAGAAGGAACTCAAGAACGCGAATGAAGAACTGGAGGAACAGACGCAGAGGCTGGAGGAATCTGAGGAGAAGCTCATGGCCCAGCAGGAGAAACTCGAAATCATCAACGAGGAGCTCGAAGAGAAGAACGTACTGCTGGAGCGCCAGAAGAAGGAGATGGAGCGGGCGAGTACGAATATCGAGAAGAGGGCCGAGGAACTGGCGCTGGCCAGCAGATACAAGTCGGAGTTCCTGG
>CAYSYY010000051.1:2601-13128 GCA_964435265.1 uncultured Gemmatimonadota bacterium | reverse complement strand
GGGGAAGAGGATGACACCGTGGCCAGGCGACGCAGCTGGACGATAGTCTTCATACCCGACGATGAAGCGGAGCCGCGCCAGCTCGCCCTCGGCCCCGGCGCCCTGCGTCTGCTCACGAGCCTGGTCGTCCTCGCCGTCATCATCCTCGGCTTCGGCGCCGCGACGTACTGGCGGGTCGCCCGGGTCGCGATTCAGACAAACGCGGTCAAAGAGGAGAACCGGCGGCTCTCCGAACAGGTGGAGACGGTCTGGGAACTCGAACGCCTGATGGCCGATCTCCTGGAAACCGATTTCAAGCTGCGCACCCAGCTCGGGATCGAGTTCCCCGAGGACTGGCCGGGTTACAACTACCAGCTCGGACCCGATGCCGGGGCTGAAGAGGGAGCCGGCGCGGCGGTCGGAAGCCTGCCCGGCCGCACGGCGGGCGAAGGTACCGAACCGGACGAGAGCGCCATCCTCTTCGTCATGCCCGTCACCTTCGGCTGGCCCAGTGCCGAGTTCGGGGCCGGTGAGGGCATGACGGGCGGAGCGCACACCGGCATCGATTTCGCGGCCCGGACCGGTTCCCCCATACGGGCCGCCGCCGACGGCCGGGTGGTTTTCGCCGGCTGGGACGACCGCTACGGAAACCTGATGGAGATCCGCCACAACGCCCGGCTGAGTACCCGGTACGGGCACTGCCAGAGGTTGCTGGTACGTGAAGATCAGCTTGTCAGGAAAGGCGACATCATAGCATACGTAGGGAGCACGGGGCGGGTCACCACGGGGCCGCATCTGCACTTCGAGGTGCTCAGGAACGGTCGACCGGTTGATCCCCGCGATTACCTCCCTCAGTTCTGAAAGGAATACCATGTCGAAGATCCCTTCCGGTGACGGAACGATGAACACCCTCATCGGCCACGGAACGGTCGTGGAGGGGACGCTGAACGTCTCGAGCAGCATGCGGGTGGATGGCAAGATCGTCGGTCAGGTCACCTGCTCCGACAGCCTCCTGGTGGGGAAGACCGGCGTGCTCGAAGCCAGCGTGAAGGTCAAGAACGCCACCATCGGCGGCCGGATCGAGGGAGATATCGTGGCGAGCGAGGTGGTCATCCTCGAGGGCAACAGTACGGTCCTGGGGGATGTCACCACCAAGAAGCTCATTATCGAGGAAGGCGCCGTCTTCAACGGAACCTGCCATATGAGCGGAGACGCTTCGAAAAGCGTGAAGCCCGTCGTTCGGCGGGAGGAACCCGCCGCCTCCCCCGGCCTGCCGCTCTCCACCGGGGTGGACTGAGTGCCCCGATCCGCTGCTGCCGGTTCCTCTCGGGGGCGGTAGGGCGTCCGGGCGGCCGAAGGCGCGGAGGAGGAGCAGAGGGGCTTTCACTTCCGCCGGGGCCGATCGGTGCGACCGGGGGTGTGAATGATCTCGTGGATAAATGTTGATAACCCGACCAGGTGTGTTGATAGCCACTTATCTTTTTGTGAGACATTGACTTAACTGGAGTATCTCAGTGATGGGTTCACGGGTTATCCACAACCTCAACTCAAATCCCAGGGAACGAGCCGTCCTGGTTGCGGTGGATCTGACCGGTGACGACGACGTCGACGTCGAAGAGTCCCTGGAGGAACTCGCCCTGCTCGCCGACACCGCCGGAGCCGACGTGGTCGACCGGCTGGTCCAGAACCGGGAGAAGCTGGACCCCGCGATGTACGTGGGACGGGGATTCGCCGAACGCATCGCCCGCCGGGTGAGGGCGCAGAACGCCGATCTGGTGATCTTCGATGAGGACCTGAGTCCGGCCCAGGTGCGCAACCTGGAACGTGAGATCGAGATCAAGATCGTGGACCGTTCCGGTCTTATCCTCGACATCTTCGCCGAGCGGGCGAAGACGCGGGAGGCGAAGACGCAGGTCGAACTCGCCCAGCTCGAGTACCTGCTCCCCCGACTCACCCGGGCCTGGACCCACCTCTCGCGGCAGGTCGGCGGCATCGGCACGCGGGGGCCGGGGGAAACGCAGCTCGAGATCGACCGGCGGCTGGTGCGGAACCGGATCGCCGAACTGCACAAGGACCTGGCCCGCATCGAAAGGCAGCGGGAAACCCAGCGCGAGGGCCGCCGCGACTTCTTCCAGATCACCCTGGTGGGCTACACCAACGCCGGCAAGTCGACTCTGCTGAACCGGCTCGCCGGAGCCGACGCCTTCGTCGAGGACCGTCTCTTCGCCACCCTGGACGCCACCACCCGCTCGGTGAAGCTCCCCGGCGGTCCCGATGTCCTCATCACCGATACCGTCGGGTTCATCCGCAAATTGCCCCCCGGGCTGGTGGCCAGTTTCCGGAGCACGCTCGAGGAGGCGGTCGTCGCCGATCTGCTCGTCCACATCGTCGATCTGAGCCATCCCTGGTACCCCGACCACATCGTGAGCGCCAACCGGGTGCTCGACGATCTGGACATCCTCGATCATCCCACCGTCATGACCTTCAACAAGATGGACCTGGTCAACGAGCGCGAGGCGGAGATAGCACGTAATGCCTGGCCCGGGGCGCGGATCATCAGCGCCGCCGACGGATACGGGATCGACGAGCTCGTGGCGGCCCTGGTGGAGCAGGTACGGACTCAGCAGGTCGTTGCTGAGATCGCGGTCCCCCAGCAGCGCCAGGACCTGGTGAATATCGTGCACGAGATGGGCACCGTGATCGAACGCTCGTATGATGAAAAGGTCGCCCGGTTCGTTCTGCGGACCACGTCGGCCCGCTGCGGCCGCCTGGCCCGGCTCCTGGAGGACATCTCCGGTGCCTCCGTCACGGTATCGGGGGAACCGGTCGTTACGGAAGCGGGCAGGCCGGGCGTTACGGAAGAGGGCAGGCCGGGCGTTACGGAAGCGAATATGATCGAGGAAAGCGATGTCTGAAACGGTCCTCCCCTGGCCCCGCTGGCAGGTCGGTGAAGGCATCGAGCCGGCCGCCTGGCCCTTCGCCTGCATCGGTCCGGGCCGGGTGGGATGTACGCTCTCGCGGGCCCTGAGGGCGCTCGGTTTCCCCCCGGCGGGGGTGGGGGGCGTTCCCCCCGACGCGGTACACCGGCTGGCGGAAGAGCTGGACACCGACGGCTTCGGGACCGACTGGACGGGGCTCGGCGACCGGGCCCGGCTGATCGTGGTCACCGTCCCCGACGGCGTCCTCGCGGAGATCGTCTCCGCTCTGCTCCGGACGGCGGGGCTCGGTCCGGGCGCCTGCGTTCTGCAGGCCTCGGCCACCATACCGGCCAGGCCCGGGGCGACGGCCGCTCCGTCCAGTGAGCGCGCTACATCCGTTATGCCCGCTCCGTCCGGTGAGTCTGCTCCGTCCGGTGAGTCTGCTCCGTCCGGTGAGTCCGACCCGCCCGGCCCGCCCGACGGCCCCATGCTCCTCTCCCTGCATCCCATGAAGCCGTTTCCCTCATACGACCTCGGACCGGACCATCTGAAGGGGATCCTCTACGGTGTGGAGGGGGATGATCCGGCCCGTGCCTTCGGGAGCGGTCTGGCCGAACTGCTGGGGGGGCATCCGGTCGAGGTGGGGGCGTCGGTCAAGGCAGCCTACCATGCCGCGGGTGTGCTGGCGTATTCCGGTCTCACGGCGATCCTGGGCGCGGTCTCCGATCTGGCGCGGACGGCCGGCCTGCCGCGGGATTGGCCGGAGGAAGGGATCATCCCCGGCATGTTCGCCACCCTCGAGCAGCTGCGCCGGGTCGGTCCCGGGGCCGCACTGACCGGGCCGGTCAGCCGTGGGGACAGCGATGTGATCCTGGCCCATCTCGAGGCTCTGGAGGCGGGTGCTCCGCACCTGCTCCCGCTCTACCGGGAGATCACGCGGCTCAACCTGCGCCTGGCCGAAGCCGACGGCAGGCTCGACTGCGACACCGCCTGCGCCATCAGGCAGCTGCTCGATACTTTCTGATCAGAAGGGGAAACCGAGCCCGGTGTAGAAGCGTCCGAAACCGCCCTCGCGCAGCCCATAGGCGATCTCGAAGGGACCGATCGGGCTGTCGAGGGAGAGCCTGAATCCGATCCCGCTGATCAGGTCGGAGAGAGCCACCCGATCGGCTTCCTGCCAGCCCCCGCCCCAGTCGTAGCGAACCGAGAGATACACCGGCGCCACCGGGCGCCACGGGATCAGGAATCGATACTCCCCCGAGAGCAGGAACACCTGGCGGCCGCGGATCTGGTCGCGGGCATAGCCGTAGAAGCTGTTCATCCCGCCCAGACGGAACCAGCGTACGAAGGGCAGGGTGGCGTCGGCCGTACCGAAGACGATCCGCGGATGCAGGGTATGACGGCCGAAGGTCAGGAAGGACTCCATCGAGAGGAAGAGGCGCACGTAGGACACACCGCCCCCGAAGAGATCGGGAGTGCTCTCGTAGACGAACTCGTGGCGCACTCCCGAGATCGGAAAAGGCTGGCGGTCCTGGGTGTCGATCACCGAGCGCAGGGCGAAGCCGCGCAGGGTGTGGCTGCTATTGAGGGGGAAGAGGCCGTCGATTGTCCGGGCACTGACGTCTTCGGCCCAGATGCCGAGGCTTATCAGGCCGAGGCGCATGACCTGCTGTCCGACCGCCGCTGATATGGAATAGCGCTCCTCGGCGTAGGTGCCGCTGCGGACCTGTCCCGAATAGGTGTGGATCTCCTCGCGGTCGTACCCCGCGGCGAGCTGCCAGGTGAGGTAGGTGTTGAAGAGGCGGTCGATCCGCGTCTGCATCCCGATCGACTGGCGCCGGCTCCCCGTGAGTCCGCGCAGGCTCAGAGTTCCGGCCATTCCCAACAGGTTCTCGTTCCGGTATTCCAGGTAGGTTTCGGTCTTCTGCTCCTCGAGGTAGTGCAGCCCGAGGCGGGCGATGTGGCGGGGCCGCTCCTCCACCCGCACCCGGATCGCCAGCCCGCCTCCCGCGGTGCGCAGAGGCTGGATCGCGACCCGCTCGAAGAGCCCGGTGGAGTAGATGTCGTCGACTATCTCGCGGATCGAATGGGCACCGAAGGGTTCCCCGACCCGGAAGGGCAGGTCGCGGGTGATGACCACACGGTTGGTGTGTTCGAGGCCCTCGATCGAGATCTCCTCGATCCGGGCCTCATCGAGGACGAAGGTGAGCAGGCCGGTACGGTCATCGAAACGCACCTCGCGGACCAGGGCCAGCGGATATCCCCGGTCGGCGTGGTAGCGTTCGAGCCGGCGCACGTCGTCGGCCACGAGCAGGCGATCGAGCGGTTCGCCCGCCCGGCTGCGGATCGCCCGGCGCAGATCGGGGGGGTCGTAGAGACTGGCGCCCTCGAAGCGGATCTCCTGGATCGCGGGGTGGCTCGCGAGGGCCGCCGTCAGGGTGACCGGCTGTTCCCGCCCGGCCACCCCCCCGGGGGTGGCCTGAACCCGCAGGCTGGCTCCGGCGAGGGTGCCGTCATCCATGAGCCGCCGGGCGGCCGCTTCGAGGCCGACCGGGTCGACGCTGCGTCCCCCCAGTTCGCGCTCCAGGAAGCTCCGGGCCCGTTCGCACTGCGCCTCGCTGCCGCCCTCGGCGGCGATCCCCGTCACCCGCAGAGCCGGGCCGTGATCGGGGTGGACACCGGCCAGCCGGACCAGATGGCGGGCCTCGTTACTCCCCTCCCACAGCGCGATCGCCCGTCGGGCCTCGGCGTATCCCGCCGCCACCAGGGTGTCGAGATCGCCGAAGTCGCTCGAGAGGTGATCGCCGAGGTCGGGCGCGATCACCAGATCGGCCCGGGCCAGCGACAGGGCATTGGGCCCCCGCATGGTGATGCTCATAACCTGATCCAGGATCTCGACGGGCGTGCCGAGGCGCTCGGGGGGGCGCAGCGCGGCCGAGACGTCGGAGGCGACGATGATGTCGGCGCCCAACTCTTCGATCACACTCACCGGGATGGCGTCGACGAGCCCCCCGTCGACCAGCAGCCGGCCGTCCTGCTCGATGGCGGCGATCAGGACGGGCACGGCTGAGGAGGCCATCAGGGCTTCGGCCAGGTTCCCCGAGCCGAGTACGACCCGGTTGCCGGTGAGCAGGTCGGTCGAAACGGCGCGGAAGGGGACGAAGAGGTTGTCGAAATCCCCCGCCGCGAGATAGTCCCCCTTGAAGGTCAGATCGCTGAAGAGGGTGGCCATGCGCTGCCCCATCATGTAGCTGGTGGGCAGGATCGGAACCCCGCCGCTGAAACGGACCTGCAGCAGGTAGGTGGCCCGCTCTTCTTTCTGGGGCAGGAAGAGGTTGGTCCGCTCGGGAGAGTCGGTCAGGAGGTCCTGCCACTGAACCTCCCGGGCGAGTTCCTCCAGCTCGTCGGGGGTGAGTCCGGCGGCGTAGAGACCGCCGATCACGGCACCGGCGCTCACGCCCGCGATATAGGCGGGCCGCAGCCCCGACTCCTCGAGCGCCCTCAGGACTCCGATGTGCGCCATCCCCCGGCTTCCCCCACCGCTCAGGACCACGCCCACTTTCGGACCCGCCGGGGCCAGGAAGGGGAGGCCGTGCATCCGCTCCAGCCGCGGGGTGAACTCGTACAGCAGTTCCTGGGCGTTTACGCGCGAGGCGGGCAGACCCGGACCCGGCGCCAGCAGCAGCATTGCGGGGAGGGCGTATCGGAGCCGCAGGACGCCGCGCCGGCGGCATCCGGATTCTCTTTTACCGTTGCCTTTGCCCATCGCGTCGGTGAGGTTTCTTCTCAGTTGACGCCCCTCCGGGTCGGAGATAGTGTACGCATCCATGAAACTGACCGACATCCTTACAGCATCACGCATCGACCTCGATCTGGAAGCCACCAGTAAGGACGAGGTGATCGAGCGTCTGGTTACGCTCGTCGTCAGGACGGTCGACGGCGTGGATCTGAACACCGTCCTGAAGGCGGTCCGTGCGCGCGAGCAGCTCATGAGCACGGGCGTGGGCAATAGTGTAGCCATTCCCCACGGCAAGACCAACGCTGTCACGAGCCTCATAGCCGCCTTCGGCCGCTGCTCCGAGCCGGTGGAATACGAGGCTCTCGACGGCCGGCCGGTGACCCTGGTCTTCCTGCTGATCGGTCCCGAGGATGCCGCCGGACCCCATATCAAGGCGTTGAGCCGCATCTCACGCCTGCTCAGCTACGAGGAATTCCGGGCCCAACTGACGAACGCGCAGACGGCCGAGCAGGTGCTGGCGGCGATCGCCGCCGGAGAAGAGCAGCATTTCGATCTGAAGGGTTAGCCCCATCCCCCCTGCGGTCCCCGGGGGGGACCGCGGCCCCCGTTCGCATGCCGCCCGATCCTGGCAAGGGAAGGAGCCGCCGGTGTACAGAGTCCTGAGGACACCCCGGGTTGCCTGGGGGCTCTACCTGTTCTGGGCCGCCGCCATCTGGGGGGGCTCATCCCTCAGCCTGGGGCCCGATTCCCCCTTCCAGCTCCGCTTCCCCGACAAGCTGGGCCACGCCATGGAATTCGCGATCCTCGGGTTCCTGGGCACCAATGCCCTGCTGACCGGAGCCCGGCTTTCTGCTACAAAGAAGGGGGAGGCGCGGGCCTGGCGCGGCGCCGTCCTGCTGGCCGCCGCCTGGGGGATCATCGACGAACTCCACCAGCTCTTCGTGCCGGGGCGACAGACCGATCCGCTCGACTGGCTGGCCGATGCCGCCGGCGCCGCCTTCGGAGCCTGGCTCCTGATCCGCCTGCTCCCCGGGGGGCGAGGGCGGGAGCCTGAACCGGGAACGGACAGATGATGGACCGAGAACCCCTGCAATCGATCCGCGGTACCCGCGACCTGCTGCCCGGGGAGACCGAGGCCTGGGATGTGGTCGAAGGGATCGTCCGCGAAGTGATGGCGTGCTACCAGTTCCGGGAGATCCGGACGCCGATCTTCGAGGAGACACAGCTCTTCTCGCGCGGTATCGGTGAGCACACCGACATCGTGAGCAAGGAGATGTACACCTTCTCCGACCAGGGCGGGCGCAGTATCACCCTGCGTCCCGAGGGCACCGCGCCGGTGGTGCGGGCCTGGCTGCAGCACCGGCTGGGCGCCCAGGGGACGATCGACAAGCTCTTCTACCTGGGTCCCATGTTCCGCCAGGAAGCTCCCCAGAAAGGCCGGGCGCGGCAGTTCCACCAGTTCGGGGCCGAGATCATCGGCACCGATGCGCCCGAGGCCGACGCCGAGATCATCCTGCTCTTCGCCGCTATCCTCGACGCCCTCGGACTCGGGACCTGGTCGCTGCACCTAGGCAGCCTCGGCTGCCCGGAGTGCCGGCGCGGCTACCGGGAGGACCTGGTGACGTTCATGGAAGGGATCGCGCACCTGCTCTGTCCCGACTGCCGGGAACGGATCGGCACCAATCCCCTGCGCATCCTCGACTGCAAGCGTGAGGGGTGCCGTCTGGCCACCGCCAACGCTCCGACCCTGCTCACCTATCTCGATGAGGCGTGCCGGGTTCACTTCGAGCGGGTCCAGGCGCTGCTCGCCGACCGGGGGGTCCCCTATACGATCGATCAGCGCATGGTCCGCGGTCTCGACTACTACGAGCGCACCACCTTCGAGTTCATCAATCCCGATCTCGGGGCCCAGGACGCGATCTGCGGCGGGGGGCGGTACGACGGTCTGGCCGAGATGCTCGGTTCGGCCGAACGGGTTCCGGGGGTCGGATTCGCCGCCGGGCTGGAACGGATCATGCTCGCCCTCGAGGCCGGCGGCGGCGACCTGGAGTTCGAACCGGCCTGCGAGGTGGCGCTGGTGGCGATCGGCGACGACGCCCGCCGGACTCTCTTCTCGCTCTGCGACGCCCTGCGCCGGGCCGGAGTGGCCTGCACCATGGAGCTCATCGACCGGTCGGTGAAAGCCCAGATGCGCGAGGCGAACCGGCGCGAGGCCCTGCTGGCGGTCATCGCGGGAGCGCAGGATCTGGCCGGGAGGGTAGTCACCCTGAAGAACCTCACCGACGGTACCGAGTCCAAGGTGGCGATCCCGGACGTGGTGGGGCGTGTGCTGGAGAGGCTCGATGAGCTCGAGGCCGCGGCGGTCGAGGAAGAGCCGGACGAGGGCATGCCCCCGACCGGCGGGAACGACGCTGAGGATCCATCCGATCCGGGGGAAGCCGCATGAGCGGGACGATGAAAACGGACGGTGACGGGGCCGCGAATCCCCTCGCAACCCACTACCGCACCCATACCTGCGGCGAGCTGCGGGCCGAACATGCGGGGCGCGAGGTCACCGTGACCGGATGGGTGGGCGCCCAGCGTGACCACGGCGGGCTGATCTTCATCGACCTGCGCGACCGCTGGGGAGTGGTGCAGGTGGCGGTGGATCCTTCGGATGATCCGGAGGGACTCGCGGTGGCCCGGGCGGCCCGCCTCGAGGATGTCATCCAGGTCACCGGAACGGTTCGGGAGCGGCCGGCCGGAGCGGTGAACCGTGAGATGCCCACCGGGGAGTGCGAGGTACAGGCCCGCCGGCTCGTTATGCTGGCCGAGACCGAGACCCCGCCTTTCGTCGTGGACGAAGCGGCCACGGCGAGCGAGGAGATGGCGCTGACCTACCGCTACCTAGACTTGCGCCGGCCGCCGCTGCAGCGCAGCCTGGCCCTGCGCCACCGGGCGGCCCAGGTCACCCGGCGGTTCTTCGACGCCCGCGGCTTCCTCGAGATCGAGACCCCCTTCCTCATCCGTTCGACTCCCGAGGGAGCCCGCGACTACCTGGTGCCGAGCCGGCTTCACCACGGGCGGTTCTATGCCCTGCCGCAGTCCCCGCAGCAGTACAAACAGCTTCTGATGATGAGCGGTTTCGACCGCTACGTGCAGATCGTACGCTGTTTCCGGGACGAGGACCTGCGCGCCGACCGGCAGCCGGAATTCACCCAGGTGGACGTGGAGATGTCGTTCGTGGCCGAGGACGATGTCGTGGCGGTGGTGGAAGGGTACCTGGCGGAGCTGCTGCGCGAGACCCGGGGGGTGGAGGTGACGCCGCCGTTTGAACGGTTCACCTACGATGAGGCGCTGCGGCGTTTCGGGACCGACCGCCCCGACCTGCGCTTCGGTCTGGAGATCGCCGATCTCACCCCGATCGTCGCCGGAAGCGAGTTCCGGGTCTTCCGGGGGGCGCTTGAATCGGGCGGTCTGGTGGCGGCCGTCGCCGCCCCGGGATACGGTGAGATCAGCCGGCGCGAGGGCGACCGGCTGGGTGAAGTGGCCCGCGAGCACGGCGCGGCCGGAGCGATCCCCCTGACGGTGTCGGCGAGCGGGCTGGAAGGCCCGGTGGCGAAGTACTTCTCCGACGAAGAGAAAACGGGGATCATCGCGGCCCTCGGGGCCGGACCGGGCGCCCTGATCGGTATCGTGGCCGGACCGGCCGCCACGACCCTGCCCGCCCTCGGAGCGCTGCGCCTGCACCTGGCCCGGCAGCTCGATCTGATCCCGGAAAATGAGTTCCGGATCGCCTGGGTCCGCGCCTTCCCGCTGCTGGAGTGGAGCCGCGAAGAGGAACGGCTGGTCGCGGTGCACCACCCCTTCACTTCGGCCGCCGATCCCGATCGGCTGGTGGAGCTGGCCGCC